>NZ_CFKZQR010000037.1:0-20263 GCF_985070215.1 Mobiluncus sp.
GTGCGGCCCGGGCGACCGGCCGATAGGGACGGTGGGACGCTGATGCTGACGTATGAGGAGTTTTATCGCCAAGCCAAAGCCGAGGTGGCCCTGCGTGAGGCCACCCTGCCTTTGGAACTTGTGAAAGAACAAGCCCGCCACACTCCCAGCCCGAAAGATGGCCTGGCGGTGCTGCACTCCCGCCCCGGTTTTGTGGCCATTATGGGGGAAATTAAACGGCAGACTCCGACAGCAGGTTTTCTCAATCCCATTGAAGATCCGGTGGAATTGGCCCGAAAATACATCGAAGGCGGGGCAGTAGCGGTTTCCGTGGTGACTGATCGCCCCAATTACCTGGGCACCACCGAAGACTTCGTGCAGGTCCGCCGCGCACTGGACGTGCCGATGTTGCGGAAAGAATACGTAGTCACTCCCTACCAGATTCACGAGTCGCGGGCGATGGGTGCGGACATGGTGCTGCTGATGGTGGCTTTGCTTGAGCCTATGGTGCTGGAAGCATTGGTGGAACGGACGCATTCCCTGGGTATGTGCGCCCTAGTGGAATGCCATTCTCGTTTGGAGGCACGCCAAGCCATTTCCGCTGGGGCGCGCCTCATCGGCATCAACGCCCGAGACCGGGAAACAGGCGCGGTAGACCTGTCCATGTGCGAGCAAACTATTGACGTGATTCCTCCCGACATCACCGTGGTGGCCGAATCCGGGGTCCACGGCCCACAGGAAGTTTTTGACTATGCCCGAGTCGGGGCTGACGCTATCTTGGTCGGCGAGGCGCTGGTGCGTTCCCCGGATCCCGTGACTCTGTTGCGCAAGATGACTTCCGCGGCGCAGCATCCCGCTTTGCGGCCTGACCGAGCCTCCCGCTATCGTCATAACGCCGAGGGGCACGATTGATGTCCTCCCTGATTTTTGCCGCAGCACTTTCGGCACCACTTTCCTCCAGCTACCTTTTTTCCGCTGTTCGTGCCAGCATTCCCTCCCCGCCTTCGCCGATTTTGCTCAGCCTCGGGCCGCTCACAATCCGCTGGTATGCTTTTTGGATTATCTTGGGTATGGCGCTGGCGATTTTTTGGACCTCCAAGCGTTACCAAGCCCGCGGAGGCAAGCCCGAACTGGTGGGCGACATCGGAATCTGGATTTGCCTCTTGGGTATTGTCGGGGCGCGGGCTATGGCGGTATTTTCCTATCCCGGCGACTACTTTGGCCCCGGTATTCCGTGGTGGAAACCCTTTGCCATCTGGCAAGGCGGTTTGGCCATCTATGGTGGTCTAATCGGTGGCTTCCTCGCCGCCGTGTGCTTCCTGCGTTTCAAGAAGCAACCCCTGGGGGTGTTCTTAGATGCCCTGGCACCCACGGTTCTGGCCGCCCAAGCCTTAGGCCGTCTGGGCAACTACTTTAACCAGGAAGTCTACGGTAAAGCTACGACCCTGCCTTGGGGGCTAGAGATTAGCCCCCAGATGGCTCCGGCCAACACAGCCCCCGGAACCCTGTTCCACCCAACTTTCCTCTATGAAATTATCTGGAACCTTTTGGCCATGGGTATCTTGCTGCTGTATGAAATGATTCGCAAGCGTTCCCATGATTCCGAGTTCGCCCAACAAGTCAATGTTTGCCCCGCGACCGGTCAGTCCTGGGGACGCCTGTGTGCGTGGGAAATCATTGGTCTGTACCTGTTCCTGTACAGTTTGGGACGGTTTTCCCTGGAGTTTGTGCGCATCGACTACCAGTACACGGTGGCCGGGGGAGTCCGCTGGTTCCAAGTCGTCGCTGGTGTCATCGCCGTTGTGGGACTAGCCGTGTTCGCGGCGGCTCGGCACCGCAAACTGCCTGCTGTCCTGACTGAGGCTCCACACCCCGCCCCGGATTCACCGGAAACGCCACCCACAGAGCCTAACCGAGGACAATCCTCTTGTGACGCCGAATCCGAAGCCGAGACAAACACGACTGCCGATACTGTAAAAAAGCCCGAAAAATAAACTTGTACCTGGTCCTAACCCAGTTTAAACAGCGATTTTACGATTGTTACGGTATAATGGTCATATTGAGGCAGTAATTCCAAGGGGGTTTTACTGCGGGGGATTACCGACGCAACCTATGCGTCCGTCCCTCAGAAGATGAAGAGGAAGAAGGTAAACATAATGAATATGAATGAATCTATACATCATCTGACTTGGTCGCTTTTTGACCGTAACTCTGATCGTCAAGCGCTTAACTTGTCCCCACGGTCAATTCTGTCCGAGGTGGCGCGTCCCTGGTTTGACGCTTACCGTCACGATCCGATGATTGAGTCGGCTTTGCGTGACTTGAACGAGGGCGGTGCTCGCCGGGTCCGGGCTCTGGATTTCTTGGGACTGGATTTGGTTTCGGCAGCTGCCTAACAGCTAGGCGCTTTCAGTGTTAATTCGCGGTAGGCCCTCGGGCTTGCCGCGAATTTTTGGCTTTCTGACCAAACGGGACAAAATATGCTAAAATCGAACATATGTTCGATACTGTGCGGTCTGTGAAATCGTGGCGCCCCTACGCATTAGCGCAGTCAGCGCCGCACCCCGGTCTTCCTTTTGCGCCGGATTTGGTGCCGGCAGGGTGGCCTTCACCGTCTCAGGATTACTTTGACCGCGACATTGATTTGAACGAACACCTTATCCGCAATCGACCCGCGACTTTCCTGGTGCGGGTCGCGGGGGACTCCATGATTAACGCGGGCATCAGCGATGGAGACGAACTCATTGTGGACCGCTCCTTAGAGGCAGGGGACGGCAATGTCGTTATCGCTGTTATTGACGGTGAAATGACAGTGAAACGCCTGCACTTTGGGGCTCACGGCCCGGAACTGCACCCCGCTAATCCGACCTATCCCATACTTCACCCCTCCGAATTGCAAATTTGGGGGGTGGTGACGCGATGTCTGCACCGGCTCTGAACCCAGGGGTCCGCCGCGCACTGGAGTGCACTCCCAGCTGCGGGGAAACAGCCCGCGAGACGGAGGAATACCAGAGCGGGCTGGTGCATCGGTTTGCCTTAGTAGACGTAGATTCCTGCTTTGCCAGCTGCGAACGGATTTTTCATCCGGAGCTTTCCGGGCGTCCGGTAGTGGTGTTGTCTAACAATGACGGTTGCGTGGTGGCGCGCTCGCGGGAGGCAAAAGCCTTGGGCATTAAGATGGGCATGCCGTGGTTTCAAATCCGGGCGTGGGCCGAGGCCTGCGGCGTGGTAGCCCGGTCTAGTAACTACGAACTTTACGGATCTATCTCGGCGCGAATCATGGAAATCTTGCGCCAGTTTTCCGCCTCGGTAGAGGTCTATTCCATCGATGAGGCATTCCTGACGCTCTACGGCAGACCCGCGGAGCTCCTAGGTATAGCCCGCAGTTTACGGTCCCGAATCCTGCACGACCTGGGGGTGACAGTTTCGGTTGGAATCGCCCCGACCCGGACTTTGGCAAAACTCGCTTCCCACGGCGCCAAACATACCCCGGCCCTGGGCGGGGTGGCCAGCTGGGACGCTTATACCCCAGCCCAGCACGACCGGATTCTACGCGGTACCGAAATCGGCGACTTATGGGGAGTGGGGCGACGCCTCAAAAAGCGCCTGGAGGCTCTGGGAATCACGGATGCGTTGCAACTACAGAGAGCTGACCCCAGCGAAATTCGCCGCCGTTTCAACGTAAATCTGCAGCAAACAGTGCTGGAACTCAATGGGGTGCCCTGTATCGAAATTATTGAACGGGATGCGGTGCGCACTTATCAGGTCATGTATTCGCGTTCATTTTCTACGCCGGTGCGCGGAGTCACGCAGGCTTATCAGGTCCTCTCCATTTACTCCCAAAATGTGACGCGCCGTCTGCGCCGCCAACAGATGACCGCCGGGGCTCTGTGGGCTTTTGCGTCCACTGCCTGGTACAAAGAGCCGTTTTCACGAATCAGCGCGATGGCTCCGCTACACCCGCGCACTGACGACCCGGTGACAGTCCTGAAAGCGGCCGCGAAAGTTCTGCTGGGACAAGTCGATCCGCGAGCGGATTACGTGCGGGCGGGCATCTGCCTGACAGACCTGGGCAAACCTGACCCGCAAGAGCCGCTACCCATGTTTGCCCCGGATCCGGAAGCTCAACGGCGGGGAAAAATTATTGACCGGGTCAACGCGGCGGTGGGAGAGGGCTCTGTAGGGCTGGGTCTGGCGGGACTGAAAGCCGCCCCGGACTGGACTATGAAACGAGAGATGCTATCTAACCGCGGCACTACGCACTGGTCCGAGCTGGCCCTGGTGCACTAGCGTGATGGCAATACTTATTCAGCTATCATCAAGTTTAAGAGCTGTTTCCTGGTAGCGATACGCATTCGGGTGAGCTCCTGAGGGGCTCACCCGAATGGTTATAGTAAAAGTTCAGAGTCACACCGGAAGGGGGTGTTCTAGCGTTTACGGTACAGGCGCTTGCGCTGGAACTTGGGTTCCGAAGTGACTTGGATTCCGAGGTTTCTAAAGATCCCTTCGTCCACCGACCCCAAGATAGTGGTCGTGTGTACGTTCGTGCCATCCAGTTCCTTGAGCATACCCAGGGCGGCGCGGGCTTCGGCAGAAGTCCCGGCGGAAACGGACAGGGCAATCAGTACTTCATCGGTGTGCAGGCGGGGATTGCGCGAGCCCAAATGCTGGGTCTTTAAGGTTTGGATAGGCTCAATCGACTCGCGAGACAGCAGGTCCAGCTCCGGATCGATGTCTGCCAGATATTTCAACGCGTTCAGTAGCATCGCGGCGGAACAGCCCAGCAAAGCCGAGGTCTTGCCGGTGATAATCGTGCCATCGTGTAGTTCAATAGCGCTGCCGGGCTGGTTGGTGGCGGCTTCAACTTCTAGGGCTGCACCTACCACGTGACGCTCCCAGGTGGAGGTGCCCGCTTTCGCCATCAACACCGAGATACGAGTTGATTCCTCGGAATCCCGGCCGTCCCGGGCTTGTTCAACCAGCGCTTTATAGTAGCGCCGGATAATTTCTTGACGCGCGGCTTCCTGACACACCTCGTCGTCACTGATACAGTAGCCCGCCATATTAACTCCCATGTCAGTAGGACTTTGATAGGGAGATTTACCGGTGAGCTGTTCCAACATAGTTTTCAGTAGCGGGAACGTTTCTGTATCGCGGTTGTAGCTGGTGACTTGTACGCCGTGTGCTGCCAAATGGTAGGGGTCGATGAGGTTGATGTCCTCCAAGTCCGCGGTGGCGGCTTGGTAAGCCAAGTTCACTGGATGTTCCAACGGCAGGGTCCAAATTGGGAAGGGTTCAAACTTGGCGTAGCCGGCTTCGATACCGCGTTTATTGTCGTGGTAGACCTGAGAGAGGCAGGTTGCCAGTTTGCCGGAGCCCGGACCGGGGGCGGTAACGACGATAAGGTCGCGGCTGACCTCCACATAGTCATTCCGACCAAAACCGTCCTCGGACAAAACCAACTTTGTATTAGAGGGATACCCCTCGATAATGCGGTGTCTAGCGACTTTCAACCCCAGTCTTTCCAGGCGCTCCTTGAACGCGAAAGCCAGGGCGTTGTCGTCCGCGAGTTGGGTCATCACTACGTTTTCGACCAGGAAACCGCCTTCGCGAAACACGTCAATGAGCCGCAGCACGTCATCTTCGTAAGTAATATCCAAATCAGCACGCCGTTTTTGCCGCTGTAAATCCAAGGCACTGACACAAACCAAAATCTCAATTTCGTCCTTTAACTGGCGTAGCATCGAAATTTTGTTGTCCGGTGTGAACCCTGGCAGGACTCTGGAGGCGTGCATATCGTCGTAGAGCTTGCCACCCATCTCTAGGTAGAGTCGCCCCCCGATTTCCTGGCGACGCTCCGCGATATGTTTGGACTGCATTTTGATGTATAAGTCGTGGTCAAACCCAATTTTTCGGCTCATCAAATACTTCACTTTCTCAGATAAATTTCAGTTTGGAATCAATAATTAATTATTGTCTTAGCTTACACTAGGGGAGTGACGTTCTCAGTTACCGCGGCCACCGCGGAACCCGCTTTACTGGATTTGCCTTGGGAATTACCCTTGAAGGAATGGCCAGAGCGCTATATCGCCTCTTTCCCGCATGGAATTTCACGACACGTTGTGCGTTTTGTGAACCTCGGACCGAGAATCATCGCGGTGAAAGAAATTTCGGAGGAAAAGGCACGTCACGAGTATTCCCTGTTGCGCGATTTGGTGCGTTTGGAACAGCCGGTGGTGCAACCGTTAGCTCACGTCACCCACCGTACCGACGCAGCCGGGGAAGAACTCAATAGTGCCCTGGTGACCTATCACCTGCCGTTTTCCCTGCCTTACCGGACTTTGTTCAACGCAAACATGAGTCCCGAGACGGCCACTCGCCTCATCGATTCTCTGGCGGTGCTGCTGGTCAGGTTGCATCTGCTGGGGTTCTATTGGGGAGATGTCTCTCTTTCGAACACATTATTTCGGCGTGACGCCGGAGCATTTGCCGCTTATCTGGTCGACGCGGAAACCGGCGAGTTGCATCCTGAGGGCTTGACCTATGGGCAACGTTCCTACGATGTCGAAATAGCTCGAGTGAACATCATCGGTGAGCTGATGGATCTCCAGGCAGGGGGCACTCTTGACGAAGCCGCTGACACCGTTGAAATCGGTAACCTTCTCCAAGACCGCTACGACGCCTTGTGGGATGAACTGACCTCTGTAGAGACTTTCGATGCGGATGAAACCTGGCGTATCGAGGATCGCATTCGTCGTTTGAATGATCTGGGCTTTGATGTAGGGGAACTTAAGATGAAGACCGACACTGCGGAGGGAGCTCGCCAACTGCTGATTCAGCCTAAGGTTGTGGATTCTGGACACTACCATCGCCAGGTGATGCGCCTGACCGGCCTCGATGTTCAGGAAAATCAGGGGCGGCGCATGATTAACGATATGCAGACTTTCCGAATGCTCAATCATCTCGAAAACGTACCGCTTGACGTGGTGGCGCACCGGTGGCTGACGAAAGTATACGAGCCAATCTTGGCGGCTCTTCCCGAGGAATTGCTGTCAAAGCTGGAGCCGGCTCAGGTGTTTCATGAGATTCTGGATCACCGCTGGTACCTGTCGGAAAACCGCGGGGAACAGGTCAGTTTACACGAAGCCATCGATTCCTACATTCGCAAAGTTCTACCCCAAAAACCTGACGAAATCACCATTATGGGTGAGTAAACGCATCTTCACAAAGGTGCGCAACCCGGTGTTGTCGGAGCATAAATTTGGCATACCTATATGCCGTAAACCTAGGCCCTGCGCCGGACGTGTTCCAAGATTAGGGACGTTATCCAGAACACAACCGCGAACCCAATTTGAACTGCGATATTGACCCAGAATTGGTTGGCGGCAGCACCACTGAAGGTCGACATTTGCGCCGAGGCATTGTTGTTGTCGATGTAGTAAAAGGTGGGCAGCACGTGTCCGACTGCAACGACCGACTCGGGCATCAGATGGGTGGGAATGAAAGCACCGCAAAGGAACGCGCTGGCCAGAGCCACCACGTTCACGATGGCGCTCAAGGCCTCCTTGTTGGTCGTAATCTTGGTAATGAGGAAACCTAAAGCCAATACTGGCAGCCCAAAGACGAAGGTGTTCAGGGCAAAGAGCCCTCCTCGTCCAGTGGCCCAGGACTCGGGTATCAACACCGACACCAGCCCTACGTTCAAAGCTGCCAGCAGCAGCATAATGATGGCGCAGCCTAGGTTGAGATTCAGGTCAATTCGCAACGGATTAGCCGAGGAAACAATGGTACGCCGGCGCACATTGACCTCTGCGAACGCCGCCAGCACCATGGTGATGACATAGACGCAGCCCGCCATGAGGGTGTAGCTGCCGAAGTTATACAGCCCCGCCGTCAGTTTCAGGGTTTTCGTGTCCAGTTGGCTGGTGAGGACAACATCTGTCGACAGCTTCGCGCTGGACTCAATTGCTTTGACCAGTTCGTCCTCATCGGTGAGGTATTTACCGTAGCCGGTGGCCAAACGCAGAAAGCGTGTCACCAGGGCCTCGGCCGAAGCGCTCTGTGCGGAGGCGCGTGACTTGATTCCGACCGTGGGTTCTTGACCTTTCAGAATCTGGTCAGTGAAGTCCGCCGGCAGGTACACCGCATAGGCCAGCGCCTCGTAATACAGGGCATCATCAATCTCGCGATCGGTGCTATTCACGTCAGCTTCGCTGGTACGCTGACGCAGATAGCTTTCAAATGCGCGGGTCAGGGCCGTTTCAGAACCTTGATTAATGAGTATCACTTTGGGTTTATCGGCGGTAAAGTTCTCGGCTCCGCCCGGAGGAGACTGGTAAGCCATCAGACCCATCACCACCATGATGGCGGTAAAAATAGCGACAAAACCGAGATTTCGGGATAATACCCGCACGAAACCTCTAAAGACTGTCATAGCGCTGCCTCCTCAGGACGATGACGGAAGTACCGAGCATGACCGCGGAGATCATCAACAAAATGACGATATCCTGCCAGTATCCGCCGTATCCAGGGTGAAAGAACAGGTTATAGTAGCCATCGGTGATGAGGGCGACCGGATTAAACTTGTTGAGCATCGGAAAGTGAAAATCTACCGCGTAGCGCATCGCTCCGCCCATCATGCCTGCCAGCATCGCCCCCAGCATGGTCACCGCGATGAGGACGCCAATCTTGGCGTTCTCTCCGCCGGGAACCAAGGTGGAAATGGCCGCCCCGAAACTCAGACCTGCTAGGGCTCCTACCGAGGTCAGTAGCATGGTCAACCCCCAGTTTGCGCCGAAATCGACCTGGAACAGGAAATGGCACAGCACCAGCAACGCCAGCAGTCCAATCAATTCCACCAGGTAGCTGGTGATGATGCCGGAAATAATCAGCTTAGACTTACTGGTCGGGGACACGGCGATGCGCCGACCGATAACCCCCAGCGGTGGCTGAGCGTTATTCATGATTGTCAGCGAAAACATTCCCCCGTAGAGAGCCGCCATAGCTACAAGGGAAAAGAACTCCGCCATTAACAGGTCCATCGATTTGGGGCTGCGGTCTTGCAGAATAAAGCCACTAGAACTGAGCTGGTCTTGGACAGATTTGGCTATTTGTTCGGTATTGAAAGCGAGAGCTGCTGACGGAGGTCCGGCAGTGCCGTCGGATATGCCGGTTGCGGGTGGTGTCAATGCGGCTAGCTGCGCGGTGATTTCTCGTTCGGTGAGGGTGGAAATCATATCGACACGCTGGGAAATTTCGTCGAGAATGAACTTGAGGATGGTCTGGTTCAGCCCGTTAGTGGTGATAGTCAGTTTCGCCTGGGCGTCTTTGACCATACCCTCACTAGGGGTGCCGGTAATCTCAATGATTCCATCGACTGTTTCATCCTGGAGTAGCTTTTTCCCTGCCTCCAGGCTGGATACTTCCGTTACCTCCAGAAGGGGTTTGTCGCTGCCGGTCACGCTGGTGTCTCCGGCCTTCATCAACTCGTCGAAGGCAATTTTAAAGGCACTATCCTTATAGACCTGGGAGTTCACGACCGCTACCGGCACCGTGTCGAAGGCTTCCTTGTTAACGATGTCGCCCAAGGCCACCTTGAACAATATCCCCAAAAGAATTGGGAACGCCAAGGTCCAAAAAACTAAAGAGCGGTTGCTGACCAGGTCTTTTGCGTTATATAAAACCAAGTGTCCCATCTCAGTCACGCAGTTCCTTGCCGGTCAGCTGCAAGAACACATCGTTCAGCGTGGGGCGTTCGGAATAGATTGACTCATAGGAAACGCTCGATTCTACAAGTTCGTGAATCAGCGCCGAGACATTGTTTTGACCGTGTGCATAAATGATTTCCACGCTGCGGTTCTTTGATTCTACGGATTGGATTTGGGGGTCGCTGCGGAGTTTTTCCAACAGGGAGGGGGGAAACTCGGTGCCCTGGACGGTGACTTTTTCCTCGATATTGGACAATTGCTTGAGTTCGTTGACGCTGCCCTGGGCGATGATTTTCCCCTTGTCAAGGATGATGATGCGGTCGCAAATCTGTTCGACTTCTTCCATATAGTGGGTGGTGTAGACCACCGTTGCGCCCCGGTCACGCAGGGTGACGATGCCGTCAAGGATGTTGTTGCGGCTTTGCGGGTCAACAGCCACGGTTGGCTCATCGAGAAAGATGAGTTCGGGTTCGTGTGCAATGCCGCAGGCGAGGTTCAGCCGACGCAGCAGACCGCCGGAGAGCTGCTTGGGGCGGAATTTCAGATAATCCTGTAGTCCCACCAGCTCCACCGCAGCGGCAATCATCTGGTCACGTTTCACCTTATTCGGCACGTACAGACCGCAGAAGTACTCCAGATTTTGCGCCACGCTCAACTCGTTGAACACCGCCACGTCTTGAAACACCACGCCAATCCGGCGTTTTATGTCGTAAGCATCAGGGCGCATAGTGTCGCCAAAAATTTTCACGGTCCCGCTGTGGAATTTCAGCAACGATAGCATGCAGTTGATGGCGGTAGATTTGCCGGAGCCATTGGGGCCCAACAGTCCCAGAATCTCGCCTTGGCGGACTTCCAGGCTCAGTCCGTCCAGGGCGCGCAATGTTTTGTAGTCCTTGGTCAGTCCTTGGACTTCAATCACGTTTGACACTATGTTTCCTTGCGTCGTGGTCGATGAGTTCTCTTACATTGTAGAGCCGCCTCGACGTGCAATTTCGTGAATTTACCAGAACTTAACGCAACATTTTCGCAAAATAAAAATTTACCGATTATCGAAGGATAATCGGTAAATGTTCGGTACCCCGGAAGGGATTCGAACCCTTAACAAGCCGGGTTTGAGCCGACCGCCTCTACCAGTTGGGCTACCAGGGCATTCTCTGTGAAGGTTAGGTAAATAACCGCCGCAAAGACTTCATATATACTAAAGTATCTAACGAGAAAAGCAAATCGAGTCCACTTACAAGGGGGATCTGAAGAGATGGCGAAGACGGCATCTGCAGCAAAGGACACCAAAGAGCACCGGCGAGTAATTGTGGCCGAAGACGAGGCCTTAATCCGCCTCGACATTGTCGAAACTATGAAAGAAAACGATTTCGACGTGGTCGGCGAAGCTGCCGATGGCGAGGAAGCCGTAACCTTGGCTTTGGAATTGGAACCTGACTTGATAGTCATGGACATCAAAATGCCGAAGCTCGATGGTATTGCGGCCTCCGAAAAAATCATGAAAGAAGCCCCTTGTGCCATCGTGATGCTCACCGCTTTTTCCGACAAGGAACTCATCGAACGCGCCAAGGATGCCGGCACTATGGCTTACCTGGTGAAACCGTTTGACCCCAAGGATTTATTGCCCGCCGTAGAGGTCGCTCTGTCACGCCACCAGGAGTTACTTTCTTTGGAAGATTCCATTGCTGACCTGCAAGACCGGCTCAACACCCGCAAACAGGTAGACCGCGCCAAAGGTCTCTTGATGGAAAAGATGGAACTGACCGAACCGGAAGCGTTCCGTTGGATTCAAAAAACGTCGATGGATCGCCGTTTGTCCATGCGTGAAGTTGCGGATGCGGTGATTGACCAGCTCGGCGATTAATTCGGCTGTTCCACCAGGTAACAAGTCATGAGGCCGGTTGAGATAATCTTGCCGGTGTCCTCGCTGGTGTTGTCAAAACGGTACACCGCGGTGCGTCGTCCCAGGTGAACCGCATCGGCGGTGCAGATGATGCGGCCGCTGATTCCCGGTTTGATATGGGTGATGTCCAGATGCGCTCCCACGGCGCTTTTGCCGAACTGTTTAGCCCACTGGTAAGCAGCAAAAGACGCGACAGACTCCGCCAGGAGAGCCGCGGCTCCGCCGTGCAGTATCCCAAATGGTTGGGTATTACCTTCCAGCGGCATGATACCGACCGCATGTTCGGCGCTGAGTTCAGAAAACGTAATGCCCATTTTCTCTATAGCAGGGCCCAGATTATCCCGATCCATTCTTACCTCCGGGGTTCTTGATAACCTACAGACATGAGTAAAAGACGTTTACTGGTATTGGATGGGCATTCCTTGGCTTTTCGGGCTTTCTTTAGCCGTGACCCGGAACACTTCCGCACCTCCACCGGTGTCTATACTAATGCGGTACACGGATTTTTCTCTATGCTGCTGACGATGATTCGCACTGAGAAGCCCACTCATATCGGGGCAGCTTTCGACCTTTCTCGTCACTCCTTTCGTACTGACATCTATCCGGACTACAAAGGAGGCCGTTCCGAAACGCCACCGGAATTTATCGGACAAGTTGAAAATATCCAAAAGTTACTGAGTGCGATGGGGATTAAGTGGTTGACGGAACCCAATGTCGAGGCGGATGACATCTTGGCGACTTTGACGGCAAAAGGGACCAAAAACGGCATGGAGGTGTTGGTTTCGTCAGGGGACCGCGACACTTTTCAGCTCATCTCAGACGAAGTTACCGTTCTGTATCCGGGACGTAGCATCTCGGACACCAAACGTATGACTCCCCAAGCGGTAAAAGACAAATACGACGTCTGGCCGCAGCAGTATCCAGAAATTGCCGCCCTGGTCGGAGAGAAAGCCGATAATTTGCCAGGCGTGCCTTTGGTTGGGGAAAAAGTTGCCGCCGCGTGGCTGAATGAATACGGTTCACTGGATGCTTTATTGGAGCATCGTGACGAACTCACCGGCAAACGCGGGGAGAATTTTCGTCAGCACGTAGACGACATCTTGCGGAATCGTCAGTTAAACCGGTTGCGCACCGACCTGCAGCTTCCAGTTGGTGTGGAGGACTTGCATTGGACCGGATTCGATCCACAGGAGGTCCGGGCGGTTTGTGATGAGCTGGAGTTTAATCAGATGCGCTCCCAGATTCTGAAACTCGGTCAAACTCTCGGTATCGCCTCCGCCAACGCCGCGTCATCCAGCGAGACGAACAGCCCTGCGATGGAACCGGAGCCGCAAGACGCGGATGGTTTCGGAGTGATACCAGATCCTGAGCGGTTTCATCTGGGAAAGGATTTCACACCGGCACAGTTTGCCCAGTGGCTGCAACGCACGGAAAGCCAGAGTTTAGGAATTTGGGCGGTAGGTAATATCGGAGTGACCAATCCGCGAATTGACTGGCTGTTGTTGGCTGCAGATGAAACTCCCCAGGGGCAGTGTGTGTTGATTGTTCCTGATGAGCTTACGCCGGAAATGGAACATTTACTGCGCGATACTTTGGCGGGAAGTCGAAATAAAACCGTGTATGACGCGAAATCGCTGCGTCATGCGTTACGAGCCCACGGCTGGGAACTGGGCGGTGCGGTCACGGACGTGAATATGCTCGATTACCTGGTCAATCCCGATGGGAATCGCACTAAGTTCGCCCGGGTGACGAAGCGTCTGCTGGGTTGGGAGATTGAGGAGAAGCCCTCCGATGTCAGCAAAATCAGTGAACAGATGACTTTGGATTTAGGTCTGGAACTAGACGGGGAGTCCCCGGCACAGCCGTGGCCCCAAACGCTGATTAATCAAGGCATCTACGCTTACGCCCTGCTACAGATGCAGCCCATGCTTCAGCAGCTGGCGCGCTTCCGCCGGGTAGACGGGTTATTGGAATTGGAAAACCCACTGTCATTAGTTTTGGAAAAAATGGAATATACCGGTATTGGTATCGATACGATTTGCCTGGATGATTACGCGCAGAGTCTGCAATCTGATGTCGAGATGGCTCAGCATTCCGCTTTTGACTCCATTGGCCGCGAAGTCAATCTGTCCTCCCCGAAGCAGCTGCAAGATGTGCTGTTTACCCAGCTGGAGTTACCTAAAACAAAAAAGACCAAAACGGGGTATACAACGGATGCGAAGGCTTTGGAGGAACTTGCGCGGTACAACCCGCATCCTTTCCTCGATGCACTTTTATACCATCGTGATCGGATAAAACTTTTACAGATTGTGCGCAATCTGCGTGACCGGGTAGGGGATGACGGCAGGATTCACACCACCTTTGGGCAAACTGTGGCGGCAACCGGACGGTTGTCCTCCATTGATCCGAACTTGCAAAACATTCCAGCGCGTACCACGGACGGGCAAAAGATTCGGGAAGCGTTCGTGCCTCAAGAACCGTATACCGCCTTGATGACAGCGGATTATTCTCAGATCGAGATGCGGATTATGGCCCATCTGTCCGGCGATGAGGGACTGCTGGCGGCGTTTGCCTCCGGCGAGGACCTGCACCGTTCCGTGGCGGCCTTGGTTTATGGAGTGACGCCCGATGAAGTGACTTCCACCCAGCGCTCCCACGTCAAGGCGACTTCCTACGGCTTGGCCTATGGATTGAGCGCTTTCGGTTTAGCCGGTCAGCTCAATATCTCTCAAAAAGAAGCCAAGCAGCTGATGGATACCTATTTTGAGCGATTCGGAAGGGTGAGGGACTATTTGAATTCCATTGTTGCTACCGCCACCAAGGTTGGTTACACCGAAACTATGCGCGGCCGGCGCCGCTACCTGCCGGAATTGCGTTCTACCAATCGTAACGTGGCTGATAATGCCCGACGCGCGGCTCTCAACGCCCCCATCCAAGGCAGCGCGGCCGACCTCATGAAAGAAGCCATGCTCCAGGTCGACGCTGACTTGCGGCGCGACGGTCTACAATCTCGTGTCCTGCTGCAAGTTCATGACGAACTAGTCTTGGAGGTGGCTCCTGGCGAAGAGCAACGTTTGGAAACTTTAGTACGTAAAGCCATGACGGGTATCGCAAAACTGCGGGTCCCGCTGGAAGTCTCGGTGGGCATCGGACCCAATTGGAGAGCCGCAGCCCACTAAAAACTCACGGACCGGCACCGAGATACTTGACCCGGCGCCGGTCCGCAGTAAGTTTGGCAACGCCTACTTCACGTCTTCGAGATACTTATCGGAGTCGAAGTGGTTTTCACCGGCAAAGCTCTGGGCGATTTCTTTGTCGTTGTCGTCAATCTTGCCGCTAGAGAAACGAGCCATCAGCATAGCGATAGCTCCGTCACCAGTCACGTTCGTGGCTGTTCCGAATGGATCGAGGGCAATGTAGGACGCAATCATCAACGCAACTTGTGCATCGTTGAATCCCAGCATGGAGGACAAGATACCGGTCGCTGCCATAATCGCACCGCCGGGAACGCCCGGAGCTGCGACCATTGTGACACCCAGCATAAAGATAAAGCCGACGAACTGGGCGACACTAACCTTAATATCGGAGGTCATAATGATGGCCAACGCAAAAGCGGTAATCTTCGAGGTTGATCCTGCCAGGTGAATGGTGGCGCACAGCGGCACCGTGAACGAAGCGACTGCGTCGGGAACACCAATCTTCTTGACCTGACGCAATGTCACCGGAATCGTAGCGGCAGACGAGGATGTCCCCAAAGCGGTTGCGTAGGCGGGCAGCATCGTCACCAGAGCCTTGAACGGATTGACCCCGAAGGCCAAACCACCGACCAGGTACAGACTGACCAGGATAATGACCTCCAGTACCAAAACCAGGATGACCACCACTGCCAGCACGGCGATAACGTTGTAGACCTCACCGGTCTTTGTCATATTGAGGAAGATACCGAAGATGTGAATCGGCAACAGGGGGATAATGACTTTTTCAATCAACTTGATGATGATGGCGCGGAACTCCACGAAAGCACGGCGCAGCGTGCCGCGGGACACCATAGACAAACCGATGCCCATAATAAAGGACAAAATGAGCGCACCCAGCACGGAAATCGGGGCGGGAATCTCCAATGTCACCGCCGGAGCAATGTTGGATGCTGAAGGATCCGCAACGGAAGCTAAGGAACCGTTGCGCAAGAAGTTGGGCAGTACGCTCTCAGAAATGCCGTAGGTCAAGAACCCGGAATACATCGTTGAGATGTAGGCAACCAAAGCGGTCAACCCCAGCCACTTCGCTGAACCGGAACCGAGGTCAGCAATAGCGGGGGTCACCAGCCCGATGATAATGAGCGGGATACAGAAGTTCAGGAACTGGCCGAACAAAGAATTGAAAGTGGCGAAAACCACAACGACGGGCTTGGGAACGAAAAGCCCGAAAACGATACCCAGGACAATCGCGATGACAACCCAGAGCAAGATGCCACCCTTTTTGAAAATATTCACAATAGACTGCATTCCTGCATTAAACCACACTTTTTACATACCCTTTTCATTCGGTCACCTTCCGTTTGCTAACCGGGACTCGGGGTGTGCAAACCTGACGATGACCAGGTTACGCTCGCTGGAGGGTCGGTCAGTCAATTCAGAAGAGTGCTTTAAGCGGGTTTAATTTGGATAGGCCAGCGCTATCCAGTAAGATGGATGCTTGGTGTTTTATCGCTTTAAGGTGGTTTTTCAGCCGTCTGGAAGTGATTCGACATCGGTAACTATTCCTACTACCTGACCTTGGAGTCACCAACTAAATGTCCAATACTACTAATGTCCCTACTACTGTTCCTCAGGTTGCCATTAACGACATCGGCTCGACCGAGGACCTCATCAAAGAAATCGACAAGACCATCAAGTACTTCAATGATGGCGATCTTGTCTCCGGTACTGTCGTGAAAGTTGATCGCGACGAAGTTTTGCTCGATATCGGTTACAAAACCGAAGGCGTTATTCTTTCCCGCGAACTGTCCATTAAACATGACGTGGATCCTGACGCGGAAGTCAAAGTTGGTGACGAAATCGAAGCTCTGGTCCTCCAAAAGGAAGACAAAGAAGGCCGTTTGCTGCTGTCCAAGAAGCGCGCTCAGTATGAACGCGCCTGGGGCGACATCGAAAAGGTGAAGCAGGAAGACGGGGTCGTCAACGGCACCGTTATCGAGGTTGTCAAGGGCGGCTTGATTATTGATATCGGTCTGCGCGGATTCCTGCCGGCCTCCCTGGTGGAAATGCGCCGCGTGCGCGACCTGCAGCCTTACATCGGCCGTCAGCTGGAAACCAAGATCATTGAGTTGGACAAGAACCGCAACAACGTGGTCTTGTCCCGCCGCGCTTTCTTGGAACAGACCCAGTCCGAGGTGCGCACCACCTTCCTGTCCACTTTGCAAAAGGGTCAGGTTCGCAAGGGCGTGGTGTCCTCCATCGTCAACTTCGGCGCGTTCGTCGATTTGGGCGGCGTGGATGGCCTGGTGCACGTGTCCGAACTGTCCTGGAAGCACATTGATCACCCCTCCGAGGTCGTTCAGGTCGGCCAGGAAGTCACCGTGGAAGTACTCGACGTTGACTTTGATCGCGAACGCGTGTCCCTGTCCTTGAAGGCCACTCAGGAAGATCCGTGGCAGACCTTCGCCCGGACGCACAAGATCGGTCAAATCGTTCCTGGTAAGGTCACCAAGTTGGTGCCCTTCGGTGTGTTTGTCCGGGTCGAGGACGGTATCGAGGGCCTGGTGCACGTGTCCGAGTTGGCCACCCGTCACGTGGAAGTTCCCGAACAGGTCGCCAAGATTGGTGATGAAATCTTTGTCAAGGTTATCGATATTGACCTCGAACGCCGCCGTATCTCGCTGTCCTTGAAGCAGGCCAACGAGGGGCTGGACGTGACTTCTGACGACTTCGATCCTTCGCTTTACGGTATGTCTGCCGAATACGACGCTGAGGGCAACTACAAGTACCCCGAGGGCTTCGATCCAGAAACGAACGAGTGGATGGAAGGCTACGAAGAACAGCGTGCTGCTTGGGAAACCTCCTACGCAGCTGCTCAGGCTCGTTTTGAAGCCCACAAGGAACAGGTCAAGATTGCTCAGGAAGCCGACAAGGAAGCTGCTATCGCTCAGGGCGTAGCTGAACAGACTTCCTACAGCTCCACCACCGAGGAAGAAGCCGATACCTCAGGTACCTTGGCCGATGACGAGGCTTTGGCGGCGCTGCGCGACAAGTTGGCCGGAGAGTAAAACTCTCTGAGTTTCCCGCGCGGCTGGACAGCCAGCAATAATTTTATCCGTGATGCGGAGACCGCTTGGTCTCCGCATCACTTTTATGCTCGATTTTTGCACCAGCATTTGGCCACATTTCCCAGCGGCGTGGCTTAAGCTGAGAAATACTACGGTTTTTGATGACCGGATGAAATATTAAGCACCGCCAGAATTTTGAGCGCAGCACAGAGAGGTAACTGTCGTGAAAATTGTCATTGCCCCGGATTCGTTTAAAGGTTCTTTGTCCGCCGCGGAAGCAGTCGCTGCGATGAAACGCGGGGTTGAAGCAATTTTCCCCGAAGCCGAAACGGTAGCGGTGCCGGTGGCTGACGGCGGGGAAGGCACCGCCGCGGTCATGCTTAATGCTTATGGTGGAGAAATTAAGACGGCTAAGACGGTAGACGCCCTGGGACGCGAGCGGGAGGGCGAATTTACCTGGATTCCGGCGCGGCGTATGGTCGTGCTGGACACCGCTGAAGCCTGCGGGATTATGTACATTTCCATGCTGGAACGCAACATTATGGAATCCAACACTGAAGGTGTGGGGATGTTGCTGAAAGCCGCGTTGGACTTGGAGCCTGAAACTATCGTGGTCGGTTTGGGCGGTTCTGCGACCAACGATGGCGGCTGGGGCATGATGCACAATCTCGGTGCGAAACTTTTTGACGAGGCCGGCCAAGAGCTCGAACCGAAAGTTCATGTTTTGGCTAACGCTGCCCGCCTGGATTTATCCGGGATGGATTCGCGCTTGAGCAAAGTAAAGATTGTGGCCGCGAACGATGTGCGTAACCCGCTGACCGGTCCCAGCGGGGCGTCTGCCTCTTTTGGTCCGCAAAAGGGCGCCAAGCCGCTGCAGTTGGGTAAACTCGATCGCTGCCTCAAGAATTGGGGCCGGCTGTTAGAGGAGACTACCGGTACCAAAGTGTCAGACGTGGAGGGTGCGGGCGCCGCTGGAGGTATGGGAGCCGCTTTCCTAGCTCTGGGTGCGGAAAATCGCCACGGTTTCGAGATCGTAGCCGAAGCAACGAAACTCAATGAAGCTATGGAAGGCGCCGACCTAGTGCTGACCGGCGAAGGTCAGCTCGACCGACAAACCCAACGTGGCAAGACGCCCTGGGGTGTGGCACAGTTGGCTCGCCAGCACGATATTCCTGCCTTGGCGTTTACCGCGCGTCTCGGCTTGGGACACGAGATTTTGCTGCAGGACGGATTCACCGCGATTATTCCTATCATGCATCAGGCAATGACTGGTGAAAAAGCTGCCATCGACAAAGCATCTATCTTGTTGGAGGACGCGGTCACTCTGAGCTTGCAGCTGATGACGGTGGGAGCGAATCCCGCCATCAGTGACATTTTGTTGAAAGCACTTGATGATTAAACAGCTGCGTACGTTTTCCGTTCCGGATAATCGTGCCCTCAAAGTCGGTATCAGCGGCGGAATCGGTTCGGGGAAAACAACGTTCACCAACTGTTTAGCTGCTCTCGGTGGAGTTCGCTTTGACGCGGATGAGGTGCTGCGTGCCGCCACCGGTCCACAAGGGTGCGCCACGGCACAAATTAGGGAAGCGTTTGGTGCATCAGTGTGTGCCGACGGTCAGCTCAATCGCAGCGCCCTGGCACAGCTCATCTTTTCCGACCCCGCCGCAAAAGCCCGCCTGGAAGGCATCTTGCATCCCCTCGTGTGGGAGGAAATGGACCGGGTGTTAGTTCGAATGGAACCGGGTGACGTGCTGGTGGCAGAGATTCCTCTGTTGACCGAAACTGGTAACCACACCCGGTTCGACTGCTGCGTCATGGTGGACGCCCCCCTGGAAGTGCGCCTCGACCGCCTCACCCGAGACCGTCAACTGACCGAGGCGCAGGCTCGGGCCCGGATTGACGCACAAGCCAGCCGGGAGCAGCGAGAGGCCATCGCGACGTTTTGGGTGGACAATTGCACAACGCCCGCGGACCTCGATGCGGACGCGGCTGCACTTTGGAAGAGTCTGTCCGACCGCCCGGAGTCGGAGTTTTCAGACTTTGCAAAGCACGGTGAGTCGGATTTGCCTACACTGGGACTATGACCGAAAAAAAGGCACTGCCTCGCGATTTGGTGGAAAATCCGATTTCGCTGGAAGTTGTCAGCGAATACACCCCCTCCGGCGACCAGCCAGAAGCCATCGCCGAACTCGCCGAACGAATCAACGCCGGTGAAAAAGACGTCGTGCTGTTGGGGGCGACCGGCACCGGCAAAACCGCCACCACCGCTTGGCTCATCGAAAAACTGCAGCGCCCCACCCTTGTGCTGGAACCGAACAAAACGTTAGCGGCCCAACTGACCGCTGAGTTTCGGGAACTTCTGCCGAAAAACGCCGTGGAATACTTCGTGTCCTACTACGACTACTACCA
>NZ_CFKZQR010000038.1:0-19668 GCF_985070215.1 Mobiluncus sp.
CCCGATGACATCAACCAGCACAGCTACAAGAAATTGTAAATGTAGAGCGATAGCTCTATTGCCTTTCGGGACTACGTTCAATCAACGTATTCCGGCATTCTGTAGATGATGTGTTCGCGGGGAAGCGAGGAGCTTCCCCGCGAATCATTTTTGCAGCCAGACCTCATCATGGCGGGAGCGGCTAGGCCTCAAAGCAGCTGACCGGTCACCGGAGACAATCGCGGGCAAATACGCCCCCGTAAACGCCTTAAATCGGGGAATTTCAAAATGTTTTGCGCCGCGATGTCCGGGATGTTCCTCGAGAATCAAGCCGGGGGCATAATGGTTTTGGTCAGCCGTATTTTTGGCGAGCATGGGAGGACGATGCTAACCGACATGGAGAAAAACGCACTCGAGACGTTTAGGCCACAGGTCCAGATGCCCGCAGATTTCGTGAGTTTCTGGAGTAACACGCTACAGGAATCGCGCCAGATTCCAGTACTTGCTCAAATGCAGCGGGTCGATAGCCCGATAGAAACCCTCGAGTTCTACGATGTGACTTTCCCTGGATTTGCCGGTGAAAGCATCAAAGGCTGGCTGGCGGGGGTACCTGGATTTACGAAACGCGAGAACCAACCCCTTATCGTGGAATACCTCGGCTACGGGGTGGGACGCGGGGTCCCCGGAGAACGCATGTTTTGGCCTTCTGCCGGTTACGTGCATCTGATTATGGATAGCCGCGGTCAAGGCGGAGACTGCGGCACCGGGGGAGCCACCCCAGACCCGCACCCCGCTCCTCCACACGCCTTCGGATTCTTTACCCTGGGCGTCGAAAACCGCGAAACTTATTACTTTCGCCGTCTCATAACTGACGCTTACCGAGCCATTGACGCTGCCTTGACGCTAAACTTCATCGACCCGCGGCGAGTTTTTGTGGCTGGAGCGTCCCAAGGCGGAACCTTGGCGGCCTGTGTCGGAGCGCGGCACGAGGGCGTGAGGGCGGTACTGTCGGATTTGGCTTTGGGCAACGTGATGTATGGGGTTGGTCACAATGACCATATGCCATACCGGGAGGTGCAGCGTTATCTGCGAGCCTACCCGGACCGATACGACCAGGTCGAAACCACCCTGTCGTATTTTGATGCCGTCAATTTTGCGCGCCATGCCACGCGCCCGGCCTATTTCTCAGTGTCACTTAGCGATGAGTACGTGCCACCCGCCTGCACCTACTCAATTTTCAACGAGTGGAGCGGGGATAAAAGCATGGAAGTGTATCCCTTTAACGAACACGACGACCCCAACCTGCACCACCTGTTAAAGCAACACGCCTGGCTGGAGCAGTTTCACTAGTTTTCGATGGTGTCCCAGTCCGGGGCATGCGCTGAAAGTGGCGGCCTCCAATCGGGCGCCGATTGCGGGCCTGCCAGCAGGGCAATCTGGGCATTGACGCCTTTGACTGTGTCCAAGGCGAGTTTGCGCCCCGAGAAAAACCCGATAGCCCCGCCGATACCCAGGGGGATAAAACGCCCTACAACGTGTCCCGAAAGTTTTTTAGAAATCTTTTTCCCGGCAAACTGCGCTAAGGCCTTATTGATCGAACTCAGGGTCGCGGACGCGTTATCAGCAACTTGCGCACGCGCCCAGTTCCAGATACCGAATCCGGCCTGGTCATAGACCAATTTGCTGGCCTCATCGCCAAGTATCGCCGAGAGAACCAAAGTCTTGCGGGCTTCCAAGTTTTGGGTGGGAATGCCCGAAAGCCGCGCCATCGTCAACACGTAAAGCGCCGTGTTGGCGGCAAATACGCTCAGCTCCACCCCGGTTAAAGCGGCCCCAATAGCCAGCCCGGAGCCGGGAACCGCGGCTCCCGCTCCCACTCCTGCGGAAGCGGTTTGGGATACCCGCACGTAGCGCCGTGTCACCAGGTTCATCAGCGCGGGCGTGGAAATGCCCGGGTGTTTATCCAGCAGCCGAGCAATTGTCCACTCAATATGCCGTTCCGGTAGGGCCAATACGGCATCCAGCAGGGCATCGGTGTCTTGGGGTAGTTTCTGCATATAACCAATCTATCGCGGTGAGCACAATTTCTCGCGAGGGGGCAGTTTGTCGAGGGGCGGTTAGAACAAGGTTCCTTGGATACCCGTGCCCCGAGTATCTAGCGGTGTAGCGGATGCAGCGGGGCTGGGAGGAGTCGTGTTCACCGCAGGCTGGGGGCGGGTGGATAAGTTGCGCAGCTCGGGGCTTAAACCCGGACCGGTGTGGGGGGAGAGTCCCTGCTGATAGGCGGTGGCAGCTCCACGAGCCAGCTGGTCAACTTTCTCGTTCAGGGGGTGTCCGGCGTGGCCTTTCACCCAGCGGAAGTCTACCGTTCGCCCTGCCAGACCCTGATCTAAACGTTTCATCAGGTCATCGTTCAACACCGCTTTGCCGTCAGCCTTGCGCCAGCCCCGGCGTTTCCATCCCGGCATCCACTTGGTTACCGAGTTGATGACGTATTGAGAATCACATAGGAAATGAATGGTCAGATTAGGAATGCCAGAGGTTTGCTCCAAAAAATCCACCACTGCCATCAGTTCGCCGCGGTTGTTAGTGGACTTGGCCCAGCCGCCTGCCGCCCAACAATTTTCGTCAACGTACCATGCCCATCCGGCTGGTCCGGGGTTGCCCAAGGCAGAACCATCCGCCGCCACTGTGATTTCCATGCTCCCCATCCTAAGGGGAAACAGTTTGAAAACGACACTGAGGCTTGCCCGCTGCCGAACACGCTGAGGATTTTAACTACCCTGGGTACGTGTAGACTTAATGGTGAAAACAGAATAGTGGATCGATTGTAAAGGAATAGAAAGTGACAGCTTCAGACAATCCTCGCCCTTGGGAAAACTTGGCAGAGGAACCGAACGAAAATTGGCGCGAACGCAAAGGCGAGTCTCGCGAGAACGAAGAGGCAGGCCGCGAGTCACGCGGCGATAAACGAGATAATGAACGCAAAGGCCGCGGGGGTTTCAAAGGCGACCGTAAGGGTGGATACAAGTCAGGCGGCAAGTACGGCCGTGATGATCGCGGCGGAAAACGCGGTGGCTACTCGGGGCGCCCTCGTCGCGATAATGACCGCGACGACCGGGGGGGACGCGCCGGTCGCGATGACTGGCGGCGTGATGATCGCGGCGGCAAACGTAACTTTGAACGAGGCGGGGAGCGACGCGACTCGGGACGTTCGGGCTTCCGTTCCTCTGGCTCACAACGATCCCGCTACGATGATCGGGGGTACAACCGCAGTCATACCGGATCGGATAAACGCGGTCACGGCACTACGGGACGCTCTCGATACCTGGAAATCCCGGCCTCGATTACTTGGGATATGTTGGATAAAGAGGCTTGGTCCCGGCTCAGTCCGCTACCGAAAGAAACCGCGGAAAACGTGGCTCGGCACTTGGTCATGTCCGCGGAACTTTTCGACACGCAGCCCGAACTCGCTTATGAATATGCCCGGGCGGCCCTGAAAATGGCTTGGCGTATCGACGTGGTTCGCGAAGCTGTTGCTTTGACTGCCTATGCCTGTGGCAAGTACAGCGAAGCGCTGCGCGAAGTGAAAACTGCCCGGCGGATGAGCGGTGTCGAAGTGTTGAAATCGGTGGAAGCGGATTCGGAACGCGGTCTGGGACGTCCCGAAAAAGCGTTGGAAATCATTAAAGCTGTGAAGCCAGGGGACCTGGACCGAACGGAACATTTTGAACTCGCTCTGGTGGAGTCCTCCGCACGGGCAGATTTGGGTGAATATGAGACCGGACTGGCTGTTATTGAAGCGGCCTTGGCCCAGGTGGATCCCGATTCAGAGAGCTTTGAATACGGACGGTTGCTCAGTGTGAAGGCTGACCGGCTGCGTGAACTGGGACGGGATGAGGAAGCTGATGCCGCGCAGGCGCTCATTCCGAGGGAGCCGGAGGACGTCGAAATCCTGGATATTCAAGAAGCTGAAGAAGCCGAACAGCGGGCTAATCCAACTACCCTGCAAGGGGCGAACGTACCGCTGGCTCAGCTGTACCCGCTGTTGCTCACCGATTTGGATGGGGTGACCTGGAACGGGTCTCAGCCGGTAGACGGGGTGGGGCAAAGTATTTCTGCAGGGCGCGATTTGGGCGGAAAGTTCGTGTTCCTGACCAATAATGCGGCGCGCGTGCCGCAGGACGTGGTGGCGAAATTGGCTGCTGCCGGGGTAGAGGCCAGTCCTGATGACATCGTGACCTCGGCTCAAGATGGGGCTGCGAAGCTCAGCGAACTGCTGGAACCGGGGGCGAAAGTGCTGTGCGTGGGCGGCGAGGGCGTGCCGCAAGCTGTACAGGCGGCGGGCTTTGAAGTCGTGTCCACGGCGGATCAGGATCCTGCCGGGGTCTTGCAGGGACTCGGTTTTGAGGTGGGCTGGGCTGAGCTGTCCGAGGCCTGCTACGCCATCGCGAATGGTGCCAAGTGGGTGGCCACGAACATGGATTATGCCCTGCCGACCGAAAAAGGCCGCGGTATCGGCAACGGTTCCCTGGTGGAAGCGGTGCGTCGGGCCACCAAGAGCGAACCGATAGTGTGCGGTAAACCGGAAACCTCCATCTACGATTTAGCAATTAACCGCTGTCAGGACTACCTGATGAACAATGAGGAAATCGCCGCGGAAGTTAAAGCCAACGAAGAAGCCGCTGCTGCTGCGCGAGAGCAAGCCAGGCAGGCTCGTGAAGCGAAAGCGGATCCGGATAGCGAACCCGTAGTTCTCAGCGAAGCGGACCTGGCGAAAGAAAAAGAATTCGACCGGGTGAAAGCGGCAGAACGCAAACACCGGATTTTGAAGCGACACGCGCTGGCCATCGGTGATCAGCTGGCTACAGATATCGTCGGGGCAAACAACGCCCAAGTGGCGTCTTGCGTGGTACTGACCGGACTCACGCAGCCTCGCGACCTAGTGATGGCTCCGCCAGCCCAAAGGCCCACTTTTGTGGGGTTGGATTTGACCGACCTGACAGTACCGATTGAACGCCCGGAACTGCGTAATCGCGGCTGGTGGTACACCGAAAACACGCGGGCTCGCGTGAACGGCCACGATATTGAAGTCCGCGGCCTGGGGGTGTTGAGCGAGGACGGCACGGTCGTATCCCTAGGGGAGTTTCGCGCTATTCTGGCAGCCGTCTGGTATGCCAGGGAGCAAGGTAATCGGGTGGATTGCCCCGAGTTTAGCGTGGTTCGTGAAGTCGAACGCGACTATGGCGAGGGGGACGACCTAGACCTCGACGAAGTGGATTCACGCCGTGACGATTCCGCACCGGCAGTGGAACAGAGGACGGCAGATGATGAATAATCAGGTTCCCACTCCTGCCACGTTGAACGTCCAAGACCTGCATGATTACCGGGAAGAAATAGAAGCCGCCCATGAGGTGTCCTTGGAATCACAGTTGGAACTGCTGCAAAAGGTAGCCGCCGACCTGCAGACCGTCTTAAACGGGGATGAGGCGCAGTCAGCAAATCATGGTTAAACGCGCGAGGTTGGACACGGAGCTGGTGCGTCGCCGCCTGGCGCCCAGCCGTACCCAAGCGGCACAGATGATTACCGCCGGTCAGGTGCTGGTGGACGGTCAGGAGGCCCTGAAACCCGCCCGACAGGTGGAGTTGAGTTCCGCTATCGTGCTGCGTGACCCTGAAACGGTCCACTACGCGTCTCGGGGTGCTCACAAATTGTTGGGGGCGCTGGACTACCTGGAACTTTATGGCCCATCAACCCCGGTGATAGAAGGTGCGGTGTGTCTCGACGCGGGTGCCTCCACGGGAGGATTTACGGACGTCTTACTGCGCCGCGGTGCCGCCAAAGTGTTTGCGGTCGATGTGGGGTACGGCCAACTGGCGTGGAACTTGCGCAGCGACATCAGGGTCGTGAATCTCGAACGAACCAACGTGCGCACGCTGGATTCCGCCCTCATCGACCCGCCCGCAGACCTGGTCGTGGGGGATTTATCCTTTATCTCACTCGGTTTGGTTCTGCCGGCGCTGCAACGTGCCGCCAACCCGCAGGCGCAATACCTGCTGATGGTGAAACCCCAGTTTGAAATCGGCCGTGACAACTTGGGGCGCGGGGGTGTGGTCAGGAATCCAGACGATCGCGGACAGACTGTTAAGAACGTTGCGCGCCAGGCTCACGAGGCCGGACTGGCGGTGCTGAACGTGGCTCCTGCCGGGCTGGCCGGTCCCAGCGGTAATGTTGAATACTTCCTTTACCTCACCGCGCAGTATACGGCCCGGCAACAAAACCTGCCAGACTTGGAGGGGGAATCGTTGGACACCGCCGTTGGGGAAGCTATTGCCAGAGGGCCTCAGCCATAGACGTCTGGGTCCTAATGTCCTGGTGGTGTGAGAAAATTAAGTAAACAGAAGGGAAAGTTATGGAACAGGAAGTTCGGGGCAAGCCGGGTGGCGAGTCGCCGGAGCAGCCGCAAAACTGGGATGACACGTGTCAGGACATGGGGGGATACGCGGATTGCTGCGGGGCCAGCGAGGCCGCGCCCACTTGTGAATACCAACCTCCCAGCCCGCAGTTGGTCCAGAAATATGCACGAAAGGCCCAGTCCGGTGAATAAAAAACGAACCATTATGGTGTTTCACCACCATTACCGCCAGCCCGCTATTGTGGCGGCGGCCAGTGTCCGCGGATACCTGGAAAATGCCGGAATCACCGTAGTGGACCGCACGAGTTCGGAACCAATCGACCTCATCATCGTGCTGGGTGGGGACGGAACCATTTTGGAGGCCGCGAATATCGCCCATCGTCAAGGTGTCCCGGTCATCGGGGTGAATTTGGGCCACGTCGGGTTCCTCGCCGAAGCAGAGGAAGAAGAACTTGATGAACTTTGCGAGCGGGTGGTGCGCGGCGACTACCAGGTAGAACGCCGAATGTGTATTGACGTGGAAGTGCGTCACCCTGACGGTTCGGTGCAATCAGAATGGGCGGCCAATGACATCGCGGTGTTGAGCACCGATAAAGGCCACCCCGCACTTTTGGCTTTTGGTGTCGACGGGGAAGCGGTTTCCGAGTACGGCGCGGACGGTTTGATTGTGTCGACTCCCACCGGATCTACCGCCTATAACTTTTCGGTTGGCGGACCGGTGGTGTGGCCTGATGTGCAAGCCTTGGTGCTGTCCCCGCTGGCCGCCCACGGTTTGTTTACCCGTTCCCTGGTGCTGGGACCGTCATCGGTGCTAGAGATTCAAGTTCTTCCTCAACAGGTGCAAGACTGCGAAGTCTGGGCTGATGGGAGACGTATTTTGCCCGCGCCATTGGGTTCCTCTATTCGGGTCACCAAATCCGCTACCGATATGCAGCTGGCGCGGTTAGTATCCCTGCCGTTCTCGGCTCGGTTGGTGAAAAAGTTTGGTTTGCCCGTGGGAGGGTGGCGAGGTCGCTAATGCTGGAATCGCTGCGGATTGAGAATTTGGGGACGATTAGCTCCGTTGCCTTGGAGTTTGGTCCGGGGTTTACCGTCATTACCGGCGAGACCGGGGCCGGTAAGACCATGCTGCTGACCTCGCTGGACTGGTTGCTGGGGGCGAAAGTCGAGCCTGCCCTGGTTTCTCACGGGGCCCAAAAAGCCGTGGTGGAAGGCAGTTTCCTGGTAGATGGTGCGGCCGGGGCGGTCGTGGAAGAAGCCGGCGGGGTGGTTGAGGACGGCGTCGCCGAGGTGTCAAGAGTGGTGCCCCTAGCTTCACGTTCCAAGGCTCACCTGGGAGGACGCACGGTTCCTGCCGCTATTTTGGGGGAGTTTGGTTCCAGCTTGGTGTCGGTTCACGGTCAAGCCGCGCAGGGCCGGCTGCGCACCGAGCGAGCCCAGCGCGATGCTTTGGACGCTTATGGAGATGCCGCCCATCAGCGGGCTTTGGAACAATACCTTCAGGATTGGGAGGTTTTGAGCCTCGCCCAAAAGGCTTTTACCGAGTGGGAAACCAGCGCTGAAAAACGCGAACACCGCCGCGAAGTGCTGGAACGATTTTGTGAAGAGTTCGACAGTCTGAGGCCTGAGGACGGCGAATTCACGGAACTTAGTGCCAGCGTCGCGAAACTTTCTAACGTGGAAAGTTTGCGTGAAAACGTCGCGGCGGCGCTGGCGGCTATTGAAGCGGATTCCACCCCGGCAGCCACCGATTTGGTCGCCGTGGCCACCCGGGCTCTACAGCGGGCGACGGAAGAGGACCCGAGCTTGCAAGAGGTCGCGCAAAGCGTGAGCGGGGCCGGTTATGCTCTCGATGATGCGGCCCGCGAACTGGGGGTTTATCTGCAAGATTTGAACGCTGACCCAGAGGCGCTCCAAGAGGCGTTAAGCCGACGGGCCGCATTTACCGATTTGAGTTTGCGCTTGGGGGTGGAACCGGAACGCTTGGGCACGGCCTGGCGAGATACCGCTACGGATCTGCAGGGTTTGCAGGGCGGTACAGAGCATTTAGAGCAACTGCGCCTCGAGATGGAGTCTGCGGCGCATGCCGTAGAACAGGCGGGGGCAAAACTGCATGAGGCTCGCGAAAAGACAGCGCGTGCGCTCAGCAAGGCGATTAATGCGGAACTGGTGGATTTGGATATGAAGGACACGCGGGTCACCGTGGAAGTTCGTCAGGGGGAGCCGGGTGCCCACGGAGCCGACCGCATTGAGTTCATGCTGCGTCCCCACCCGAAAGCCCCCGTGCTGGCCTTATCCAGCGCGGCCTCCGGTGGGGAACTTTCCCGTATCATGCTGGCTCTGGAAGTGACCCTGGCGGGCAGAGGCTCCCGGTTATCCCAAGCCGGCCAAACCCTCCAGAACTCGCAAAGCACCGAGGCGCGCGGCACTTTCGTGTTCGACGAAGTTGATGCGGGGATTGGCGGGCAAGCTGGCATCGAGGTTGGGCGGCGGCTGTCGCGTCTGGCTCAGGACTACCAGGTCATTGTGGTAACCCACCTGGCGCAGGTAGCGGCATTTGGAGACTGCCAGGTACAGATTACTAAGAGCGGCGGGCAGAGCCAGATCACAGTTTTGGATCAGGAATCACGGCGTGAGGAGCTGGCGCGGATGATTTCCGGGACTAAGCTCACAAAAACGGCGCTTGCGCACGCCGATGAGTTAATCGAACTGGCTCGTGTGGGACAATCGGAGTCATGATGGCAGTGTTTCGCCGAAAACGTAATCAAAAGACAGGAGCCAGCCTGGGCGGTTTGGTGCGCATCGATACGCGTACCAAAAACCTGACAAAACGTCTGGGTGCCGGGGAAGTCGCCGTTATCTCGCACCAGGATTTGGACTGGGTCGCGGCGGAGTCGCTGAAAGCAATCGAACCTGCCGCAGTACTGAACGCGGAAAAGTCCACCTCTGGACGTTACCCCAATCAAGGACCAAAAGTCCTCATCGAGGCGGGGATTCCCCTCATTGACGATTTGGGTTCCGACATTATGAGCCTGAAGGAAGGCCAACGGGTCGAAATCCGGGACAACCAGGTATTTTGTGGCGGGAAACTCGTTGCGGAAGGGGTGCGGCAAACCGAAGAAACGAACGCCGCCAATATGGAGGCGGCGAAGGCTTCTCTGGGAGTCCAGATTGAGGCTTTCACCGCCAACACTATGGAATACCTGAAAAAAGAACGGGATTTGATTCTTGATTCTGTGGGTGTGCCTGATTTACGAACGAACTTTTCCGGACGCCAGGTTTTGATGGTAGTGCGCGGTTACAACTACAAAGAAGACCTGCTGATGCTCAAGCCTTACATTCGCGAGTATCGTCCCATCCTGATTGGGGTGGACGGCGGAGCGGATGCGCTGCTAGAGAACGGTTTGAAGCCCGACCTGGTGGTGGGCGATATGGACTCCGTGACCGATAAGGCATTGACTTGCGGGGCCGAAATCGTGGTACATGCCTATCCCAATGGGAAAGCTCCCGGCTTGTCCAGGGTGCAGGAACTCGGGGTGGACCATGTGGTATTCCCTGCGGCGGGCACGTCCGAGGACATCACCATGCTGTTAGCTGATGAGAAAGGCGCGGAACTCATCGTCGCCCTGGGGACACACGCTACCCTGGTGGAATTTTTGGATAAAGGGCGTGCTGGAATGTCCTCAACGTTCTTGACTCGCCTGAAAGTCGGCAGCAAACTCATCGATGCCAAGGGCGTTTCCAAACTTTACCGTCCCCGGATTACGAACTGGCAGATGGGCTTATTGGTTGTGGCCGGTTTGCTGGCAATGCTGGCGGCACTGGGTTCAACTACCGGCGGACAGACCTTCATAGGGTTGGTAGCTGCGAATATGGATGCCTGGTGGCATGGCCTGAGGGGCTTGATTGGTTAAAGGCGAATTTGTGAAAGTTAGATTGGAAGAAAACTTATGATTGATTTTCGGTATCACCTGGTTTCCCTGGTGGCGGTTTTCTTGGCTCTCGCGGTAGGGATTATCCTCGGCGCCGGGCCGCTGGCTGATCCCATCGGGGATACTTTGACTGGCCAGGTCGACAAGCTCCGTGAAGATCGCAATCAACTCAATGAGCAACTGACCCAGGCCCAGTCTCAAATCAATGTGCAAGACCAGACGGTAGAACAGTTCGCGCCGCGGATATTCAACGGATTCCTGCAAGGCACGGAGGTCGCCCTGGTGGTGTTGCCCGACGCTGAAGCCGAAGATGTGAAAGCCGTGAGCGAAATCGTCACCGCGGCGGGCGGCACTATCAACGCTCAGATTAACCTGCAAGAAAACTTTTTCGCCCCCGCAAAACAGGCTTACCGGGAGGCGCTTTCCGGTCAAATTAGGCAGTATCTGAGCGATACCACCCGCGCCACCACCCCGGAATCCACCCTGGCCGCCGCTATCGGTCAGTTGATTTTCAACGGCCAAAACGATTCGCTTTCGGGAATCCTGACGGTGGAAGAAACCCCCCTCATCCAAGTCGCTAATCCGGCATCCCAGCCGGCTCGCGCCGCGATTATTGTGGGTCCCGGACCGCTGGAGCCACAGAACGAGAAACAGCTGAAGGCCTTGGAAAAACGGACCAAGAACCTCATAGAGTTCGCTCAAACCCTCAACACGTTCGCCTCGGGAGTGGTTCTTTACGGTTCGGCGCAGGGCGAGAATGACCTGTTGACCAAGGTGCGGTCGGGCGGAAACCCCGTTCCCACGGTGGATAGCATCGGTACGAAAACTTCGCTCCTTTCCCTGCCTTTTGCTTTGGTGGCCCGCATGAATGGCACCGTTGGAGCCTGGGGGAGCGAACAGAATGCCTCCGCGTTGGTGCCGCCCTTTACGGAAGTCCCCGCTCCACCTGCCCCGGCTGAGGCGCCCGCCACACCGGCACCGCAGTGAGCACAGGTCAAGCAGTCCAGGAACTAAACCGGAAGGCGAGTTATGCAGATTAACTTCCAGCGCACGAATTTTCACGGCCGGAAAGTGAGCCTGTGGGGTGGGACAGCGGTTGGCATCCTGTTGCCGGTGGCTCAGATTATTTCGGGACGGGGTAATTGTGCGGCGCTGCGGGTCGCCGTGGCCGCAGCTGGCAGTGGTGCAGCGGGGTTCTTTGACGACATGTCAGACAGTGACACCACCAATAAATCTACGAAAGGTTTGCACGGTCATATTGGGGCTTTGAAAGAGGGCCGGTTAAGCCCCGGCTTGGTTAAAATGCTGGCCCTGATGGCTACGGGAGCTGTGGCAGCTCGACCCCGCCGCGATATTTGGGGCTGGATGATTCAGGCCGGAGTCATCGCCGGGAGCGCGAACCTGGTCAATCTGCTGGATCTCAGACCGGGGCGAGCCCTCAAAGTGGCGCTGTTGGGGGGTGCGGCTGGATTCTGGCCCGCTCGCAGCGGGTGCTACTGCGCGCGTCGGCGTATGGCGGCAACGAACTGTGCCGTTATCGCCGCGGCCTTGCCCTTAGACCTCCGCGAAGTCACCATGCTGGGCGACACGGGCGCCAATGCGCTGGGAGCGGCCTTGGGAGCCACCTGGTCGCAAGGAAGAACGACCCGCACCAACCTCGTGACCTTGGCTGTAATCGCCGCCCTAACCCTGGCTAGTGAAAAAATCAGTTTCTCGAAAGTCATCGACAGCCACCCGGTATTGAAAGCCGGGGACGACTGGGGGCGTCTGCCCGCATAGCGGCCGCGCAGACACGGCGCGTTACGTAAAACAGCTTGAAAGGTGCGTTAGTCGATTTGAGCAAGCGTGAGCAAACTGTCACGAACCCGGTGGCGGCCTTAGCGGGGGCGGCCGGGACAGTAGCGGTTATGACGCTAATCTCCAGAATTTTCGGTTTCGGCCGATGGTTGGCCCAAGCCACTTGGGTCGGGGCGGGTACAGTCGGCAACGCCTACGCTTCGGCGAACCAAATCCCCAACGTGATTTTTGAAGTCGTGGTCGGGGGCGCTTTGGCTTCCATCACCATCCCCCTGTTGGCTCAAGCCATTGCTGGCTCACTGAAAGACGAAGTGAACCGTCTCGCCTCAGCGCTATTTACCTGGACATTGACCCTGCTGGTTCCACTGGGTTTGCTGGTTTTCGTGGCCGCCGAACCCATCTCCGCTGTGCTACCCGTTTCAGTGGGCTCCGACATCGCTACCCAAAATGCGCTGACCGCGTATTTCCTGCGGGTTTTTGCTCTGCAGATTCCGCTCTACGGAATAGCCGTGGTGCTGGGGGGAATCCTGCAAGCCCACCATCGCTTTGCGTGGCCTGCCCTGATGCCGGCGTTTTCCTCCATCGTCACCATCGTCGCTTATGCTGCCTACGGCGCTCTCAGTGGCTCCAACCTGACCGAATACACCGCTATCGCCGCCCTGGCGTGGGGAACTACCGCGGGGGTGCTGGTGCTGAGCGTTCCGCTTTTTATTCCCGTCTGGAACGTGGGGGTGCGCCTCAAGCTCGTGTGGAGAATGCCGCGGGAGCAATTCCGTCAGGCCCTCGCTTTGGGAGCCTACGGTATCGGAGCGCTGCTTGCTGCCCAAGGTTATATGCTCGCCACGCTGTTCCTGACCCGGTGGGGTGGGGTGGAAGGCACTATCAACGTTTTTCAGTATTCCCAAGCTATCTACCTGCTACCCTATGCACTGTTCACCTTCCCGGTGGCGACAGTCGTGTTTCCCCTGATGACAAGGCATTTTGCGGCCGGGCAGACGGCAAAAGCGGGGGAGCTGGCCACCAGTTCCACTGCGTTGATTGCCGGTCTGTCTCTGTTGGGAGTCGCTGGTCTAATTGCGGTGGCGCCCGGTATGGCAGCCATTTTTGCGTGGAACCGTCCCATTCCGGGACTGGAAATGGCGGTCGTGGCGATGGCTCCAGCCCTGGTGGGCTACGCCCTGCTCTATCACCTGTCACGAGTGTTTATCGCCGTCAACCGGGCACGGCATTCTTTTTTCGCAGCGCTGCTAGGGTGGGGGATAGCCGCCGTGAGCGGGTGGCTGCTGATTCTCGTCTTGGCGCCTTCGCGCGGTAACGGCGTCGCCACGCTCATTGCTCTGGGTGTCGGCAATGCCTTGGGCATGAGCGCGGCCGGAGCCTACCTGCTGATTGTGTGGGGTCGCCTCCAGGTCGGCTCCCCGATTCAGGTGTTGAAAGCCCTGTTGATTGCCGTTCCGGGAGCTGTCTTGGGCGGAGTCTTGGGACGCCTAGCATATGCGGGAGTCACTGCCCTAGATTTGCCTCTGGGGGTACTGTGGGCAACTCTCGGGGCCGGTCTGGTGACGGTAGCCTGTGCCTTGCCGGGATTGAAAATCATCGCTACGCCCTTTTGGAAACAAACCCGCGCGGCCCGCCACGCTCCCGAAACTGTTGAAACAACTGAGAACCTTGGGAAAAATCCACCCTCGCAGAATCCTCTCCCGGCAGAACCTGAAACAGAACGTTTGGAAGAAGGCGAATCGTGAAAATAACCATGGTGATGGGCAAAGCCTCACACTCGATGGGAACTTTCGTAGCATCGCTATCGAGCACTTTGGCGGCAAAAGGCCACGATGTTCAGATTATTGCCGAACCCACCAGCGCCAAGCTGTATCGTCTCAAGAATGTTTTGCCGCTGTGGATTGTGAAACCGCGCAGACTTTTCCTGATGGGTACGAATCTGCGGCGGTTGCGCCGGGCGCAAGACGTGCTGAAAAACTCTGATGTCATTCACGTTCACGGGCTGAAAGCGGCATTGTATGCCCTGGTGCTGACCATGTTTATCCCCAATACTCCGCCGCTTTTAGTATCGCTGTACGAACTGAACGACGAACGCCGCGATACGTTCTGGCGCCAGCTGCTCTTTCGGTGGATGGATAACCGGGCTTCGCTCATTTCGGGCTCTTCGCTGCGCCTGACCGCAAAGATTGACCGGCAATCATCGGCGGATACCGACTCGGCGGTATCTTTCCTGGTCAGCCCCAGGGTAGAGAAACTCTTGCAAACCGGAATGCTCAATCGTAAGGAGCGGGTGGGCAACTGGGCCAAGCTGGCGGCCGCGGAACGGCTGCGCAACCGTGGCCAACTGGTGCTGGGGATTGGTCCGATTGAGCAAGAGAAACGTTTTGACCGGTTTGTTCGCGCTATGCAGCGGGTGACTTATCCAGCCACCGGGGTGGTTGTCGGGGATGGAGATCCCCAGCTGTTGGCGGGTCTGCGCTCCTACGGTAGCGATGCGCAGGTCTCTTTCCTGGGGTGGCGCAAGTCCCTGGACACCTGGTTACAAGCCGCGAGTGTATTGGTCATTACTTCTGAATGGGAATCGCGGGGTTTCATTGCCCAAGAAGCCATGAGCTTGGGGCTGCCGATTGTGGCTGCCCCGGTCGGGAAATTGCGAGACATTTTGCTGCCTGCAGGGGTAGCGATGGACAGTCAACAGGGTGAAAACCTGGTCGGAGGGGAACAAACCGCGGGACAGTCCAACGATCCGGAACTCGGAATCGGCAGCCTCGTGGTGGATACAGACGATGCCGAGGCAACAGCTCAAGCCATCACGAAACTACTGGCCAACCCCAGCATCTGGTACGAAAAACAAGAGTCTGCCCGGCATCGCGCCGCCACCTGGCCGACCACTGACCAGGTCGCCAGCGAATGGCTGGGATTCTACCGGCGCTCCCTGGCGGGGCAAAACCAACGGACAACCAAGAGTAGCCAGATACCACAAACAGGAGAACAAAAATGAGCTATACCCCACTGTGCTTGGAACCACCAGAGGATGAACGAACTGAATTTCCCGTGGTGGATTCTCTGGAAGTGTTTAGGGGCAAAGTTTTTTCCATGCTCACTGAACGGGTTCGCTATGGCGATGGGGTGGCAACACGAGATTTTGTGAAGCATCCGGGGGCGGTCGCCATCGTTCCGCTGCGGGAAGGTGAGGCCAGCTCTTCGGGTGAGCCGGAAGTGCTGTTAATCAATCAATACCGTCACCCGGTGGGCGCGACCTTGTGGGAGATTCCCGCGGGATTGTTGGACATTGCCGGAGAGGATCCACTGCGTGCGGCGCAGCGGGAGCTGGAGGAGGAAGCCGACTTGAAAGCTACTCGCTGGGACGTGCTGGTGGATTATTTCACCACGCCGGGCGGGTCTTCCGAAGCTCTGCGAGTGTACTTGGCTCGCGATTTAACCCTGATTCCTGCCTCGGAGCGCAGTTTTCAGCGTGAAGCCGAAGAAGCATTTATGGCGCGGCGTTGGGTAGGGTTGCGGCAGGCGGTGGCGGCGATTTTTGCGGGACAGATGCACAATCCTTCCGCGGTCGTCGGGGTACTGGCTACTGCGCTGGCGCTGGATCCGCCCGGATTATCCCCGGTTTCTTTGCGTCCGGTGTCAGCCCCGTGGTTTCGGAAAACCTCTTTGGACTAGACCCGCCCGCAGCCCCGTTTAGAAGTTGCTGGGGTTTCAGCCGGCCGCCGCTGAACCGGCCCGGCTGCAAACTGATTTTTGGCACACTGATGTTGCGCAAATTTTCCCAATAAAACCGCAGTTTGGCGTATTTTGGCAGGTTTTAAGCAATGACTCGCTTGGGAAAATATGCTAGATTTAGGAAAGTCATCGTTGATGTAAAGATTTTAACGAAGGAGGAGCGGGATGCCAGCAATCGTGGATGATCAGGGCACCCGTCAAGTCGTTCTGGACCTAATCATTGAAAAGGGTCCCATTACTGCTTCTGTCCTGGCTAATATCCTCAAACTTACCCCAGCGGCAGTTCGTCGCCACCTCATCTATCTGGAGGAGAGCGGGCAGATTGAGAACCTTGAATCGACCGGCAAGATTCGCGGCCGCGGGCGTCCGGCACGTCACTATGTGGCGACTGACGCCGGACGCGCCACGCTGCCGGATGGATACTCGCAGATGGCAAACAAGGCGCTGGACTACCTGCAGCAAGTCGCCGGCGACCAAGCTATCGAAGACTTTGCCAATCGGCATTCGCGAGAGGTCGAACGCCGCTACGCTCCGGTAGTTCACGCCGCCGGAGACGACCCACAAGCCCGGGTCGTGGCCTTGGCGGATGCGCTAGCACAGGACGGTTACGCGGCAACCGTCCGACAAACCGCCCACGGGCTGGCACTGCAGCTATGCCAAGGATCCTGCCCGGTACAGGACGTTGCCAAGTCTTATCCAAAGCTGTGTGAGGCAGAAACACAAGCCTTCTCCCGACTGCTCGATACCCATGTGCAGCGCCTCGCCACCCTTGCTGAGGGGGACCATGCCTGCACCACCTGTGTGCCGCTAACCTTGCGCAAAAATGGGGCTCTGAGCAGCATTAATGTGTTGAACGGAGGGAAGCGAAGTCGGGGGGAATAAATCAGCTAGACAGTCTCCCGGCAACTTCTAAATATCAAGCCCCGACCGGGCTAACTAGACTTAGAGAAAACCTCAAATGAAAGGATAGAGATGAGCGATGCTCTGACTGAGTCAGATCAGAAAAAGCGCGCGGATGATGAGATTATCGAGTCTATTTCCGATAAGTACGAATTCGGCTGGCATGACTCCGATGCCGCCGGACAAGCCGCGAAACGCGGCTTGGATGAGGACGTGGTGCGCTACATCTCCGAGATGAAAGATGAGCCGGAATGGATGCTGAAACTGAGGTTGAAAGCCCTCAAGATTTTTCAGCGCAAACCCATTCCGAACTGGGGTCCCGATTTGCAGTTCCTGGACTTTGACGAGTTTAAGTACTTCGTGCGGGCTGCCGATAAGGTCGCTCAATCCTGGGACGACCTGCCCGAGGACATCAAACAGACCTATGACCGTCTGGGAATTCCCGAAGCGGAGCGTCAACGCCTGGTGGACGGGGTGGCCGCCCAGTACGAATCGGAAGTTGTCTATCACCAAATCCGCGAGGACCTTGAGAAACAGGGTGTTATCTTCCTGGACACCGACACGGGACTGAAAGAATACCCCGAAATCTTCCAGGAGTACTTTGGGCGGGCCGTGCCGGCGGGGGATAACAAGTTTGCCGCGCTGAACACGGCTGTGTGGTCCGGCGGTTCGTTTATCTATGTTCCCAAGGGAGTGCAGTGTACGGTTCCCCTGCAGGCCTACTTCCGCATCAACACCGAAAGTATGGGACAGTTTGAACGAACTTTGATTATTGCTGACGAGGGCTCTTACGTACATTACGTAGAGGGCTGCACCGCCCCGATTTACCAGTCGGATTCCCTGCACGCCGCCATAGTGGAAATCTTCGTGAGAAAGAACGCCCGGGTGCGTTACACGACTATTCAAAACTGGTCGAATAACGTGTTGAACCTGGTGACCCAACGCGCCTTTTGCGAGGAGGGCGCCACGATGGAATGGATTGACGGCAACATCGGCTCGCGCATCAACATGAAGTACCCCTCGGTATACCTGCTGGGCGAGCACGCCCACGGCGAGACGCTGTCCATCGCTTTTGCCGGCAAGGGGCAGCATCAGGACACCGGCTCAAAAATGCTGCACCGGGCCCCGCACACGTCCTCGCATATTGTCAGCAAATCCATCTCCCGGCAAGGCGGGCGTTCGTCATACCGGGGTTTGGTAGATATTGCCGAAAACGCCACCGGTTCCAAGTCCAACGTGCTGTGTGACGCCCTGCTGGTGGACACCATTTCCCGCTCCGACACCTACCCTTATGTGGATGTGCGCAATGACGAGGTCGAAATGGGGCACGAGGCAACTGTTTCCAAAGTGTCCGAGGACCAACTGTTCTACCTGATGAGCCGAGGGCTCACCGAGACGGAAGCGATGGCGACCATCGTACGCGGTTTCGTTGAGCCTATCGCCAAGGAACTTCCGATGGAATACGCCTTGGAGTTGAATCGACTAATCGAACTGCAGATGGAAGGGTCGGTGGGCTAAATGACTGAAGTAACTGTGCCAACAGGCGGAGCGCTGGCCGCTCCGACCCCAACCCTACTGACTTCCACTTCCGTTGAGGATTTTCCGATGCCGACCGGGCGGGAAGAAGCCTGGCGCTTCACCCCGTTATCGCGGTTCTCCAGTTTGCTGGAAGAATCTCTCCAGGGCGGTAGCGCCAAGTTTGCGGTGGACGGTGTGGCCTTGCGTACCGACGAACCAGTCCAACCCGAGGCGGATCTGACCCTGAAATTGTCCGCAGTGGCGGGGTTGTCGCCGCTGGCTGGAGCCCCTTTCGACCGTGCTGGAGTGGTTGGCTGGAATAATATTTCCCAGACCCTCGATGTGGCGGTTACGGGTGCGGTGAGTCGACCGGTCTGGATTGACGTCACCGCCGAGGGGCCAGACACCGTCGGTCACGTGCGGATATACGCGGAAAAAGCGTCCCAAGCTACCATCGTGCTGCGTCATCGCGGCGGCGGCTCCCTGAACGAGACTTTGGAAGTAAAAGCGGAGCCGGACGCGAAACTGAACGTGGTCAGCCTGCAAGCCTGGGACGATACCGCGGTGCATATGGCGACCCAACAGATGACGTTGGGGCAAAACTCCAGCGTGAAACACGCCAACGTCACCTTGGGAGGGGACTCAGTACGCATCGCGATGGGAGTGAATCTGCCCGCAGAACGCAGCAATCTAAACCTGCTGGGTCTGTACTTTACCAACGCGGGGAAACATCAGGAACACCGGCTGTTTATCGAGCACAAGGGGCAAAAATCGAAGTCCCGAGTGACCTACAAGGGTGCTTTGCAAGGCCAGGAGGCACGCACCGTGTGGGTCGGTGACGTCGGTATCGGGCCGCAGGCTTTCGGGACGGATTCCTACGAACTGAACCGAAACCTGGTGCTGGGCAAGGGACCTCGCGTGGATTCCGTGCCGAACCTAGAGATTCACAACGGTGAAATCGAAGGGGCCGGACACGCTTCAGCGACCGGCAGATTTGACGACGAACAGCTGTTCTACCTGCAAAGCCGCGGTATCGATGCAGTCAACGCGAAACGACTGGTCGTGCGCGCGTTCTATGCGGAACTATTGAATATGCTAGAAATACCGGAACTGACTGACTACGTGTTGGAAACCGTAGATAGTCACCTGAGTGTAGGGAGTTTGCAATGAGTTTTACCAAAGTTGGCAGTATCGATGAAATCGAGCCGGGAACCGGCAAAGAAGTTACCGTGGAAGGCGTTGAAATCGTGGTTTTACGCAGCGATGAGGGAGATTTCCACGCGATGGCAAAAGAATGTCCGCACGCCGGGTTCTCCATGGTGGACGGCATTATTGAGGATGGCTGCGTGGAGTGTGCCGCGCACGGGGCGCAGTTCGATTTGGAAACC
>NZ_CFKZQR010000039.1:0-19358 GCF_985070215.1 Mobiluncus sp.
CCCACCACCCCCCCCCCCCCGCCAAAATATTAATGGGTCAGTGCCCCATGAGCACTAACTACTTGGCGGCCTTGAGGCGCTCACGCAAGCCTTCCAGCTCTGCCCGAATCTGAGCCGGGAGCTTGTCGCCGAACTGAGCGAAGTACTTTTCGGTATCTTCGGTCTCAGCCAGCCAAGCCTCGGGGTTAATCTCAAACAGGGCGTCCCAAGCGGCCTTGTCGATGTCCAAGCCCTCCAGGTTGAAGTCCTCAAACTTGGGGTAGAACCCGGTCGGACCCTCAATGGCGTCAACCTGGCCGGACACGCGCTTGACTACCCAGTCGAGCACGCGGGAGTTGTCGCCGTAGCCGGGCCACATGAACTTGCCGTCAGGCGTCTTGCGGAACCAGTTGACATGGTAGACGCGCGGGAACTTGTCGCCCAGCTTCTCTTGCATCTCCAGCCAGTGACCCCAGTAGTCAGCCATGTTGTAACCACAGAACGGCAGCATCGCGAACGGATCGTGACGCAGCGAGCCAACCGCGCCTTCTGCAGCAGCGGTCTGTTCGGAGGACACGTTCGCACCGATGAACACGCCGTGAGCCGGGTTCTTTTGCTCGGTCACCAGCGGCACGTTCGAGGCGCGGCGGCCACCGAACAATACGGCGTCAATCGGCACGCCCTCGGGAGCCTCCCAGTCGGGGCAGATAATCGGGCACTGCGCGGCCGGAGCGGTGAAGCGGCTGTTCGGGTGAGCCGCCTTTTCACCGGATTCCGGCGTCCAGTCCTTGCCATGCCAGTCAATGAGGTGGCTCGGCGTCGGGCCGTCAATGCCTTCCCACCACACGTCGCCGTCGTCGGTCAGAGCGACGTTGGTAAAGATGGTGTTTTCCTTCATGGACTCCATCGCCATCGGGTTGGTGTCGTAAGACGTGCCGGGCGCCACACCAAAGAAGCCCGCCTCCGGGTTGATGGCGCGCAAGGTGCCGTCCGGGCCGGGACGCATCCAGGCGATATCGTCGCCGATGGTTTCGACCTTGTAGCCCTCGATGGTGGGCTGGAGCATAGCGAGGTTCGTCTTGCCGCAGGCCGACGGGAAAGCCGCCGTCACGTGGTAGCGCTTGCCGGTCTTTTCGTCCGTCAGACGCAGAATCAGCATGTGTTCGGCCATCCAGCCGTCGCGGCGCGCCATGGTGGAGGCGATACGCAGCGCGAAGCACTTCTTGCCCAGCAGGGCGTTGCCGCCGTAACCCGAACCGTAGGACCAAATCTCGTTGGTCTCGGGGAAGTGGGTGATGTACTTCGTTTCGTTGCACGGCCAGTTCGTGTCCTTCTGGCCCGGCTCGAGCGGCGCACCCACGGAGTGAACTGCCGGAACCCACGGCTTGCCCGAGTTAATCAGGTCCATCGCCTTGGCGCCCATGCGCGTCATGATGCGCATGTTCAGCACCACGTAAGCGGAGTCGGTCAGCTCGATACCCAGCTGGGAAATCGGGCCGCCCAGCGGACCCATCGAGAACGGCACCACGTACATGGTGCGACCCTTCATCGCACCCTGGAACACACCATTTTCACCGATTAGGGTTTCCTTCATTTCCTTGGGGTCGGCCCAGTGGTTCGTGGGGCCAGCGTCCTCTTCCTTTTCGCAGCAGATGAAGGTGCGGGATTCCACACGCGCCACGTCTGAGGGCAACGAACGCGCCAAGAACGAGTTCGGGCGCTTCTCCGGGTTCAAACGGGTAAAGATTCCGGCATCAACCAGCAGTTGCGACAAGCGGTCCCATTCCTCTTGGGAACCGTCACAGAACTCAATAGATTCCGGAGTCGTCATTGCCGCTACCTTAGCAACCCACTTAACTACCTCTTCAGGAGCATTTGCGGGAGCTGCAGCGCGGACATCGGATTCAGTAACAGCCATAAAGGGCCTCCTACATAGATTGTTTCTCTTACACCGCAATTATCGCGCATTTTCGAATATTGTGCAGGGAGTTAAGTCCTATGCCGAGGTGAATTTTGGCAACTTTTCGGGGTCAAAAGGTCGGTACGCTCATTACCCGGAACGCTGCAGGTTCCTGGTGGGGAACCACCACCCCGACCACGGCGCACCGAGAGACCTCCCACCCGCGCTTTTGCGCAGGCTAAACGGTAGAAGAAGACGAAATAACTTCAGATGAGGGTGTAACGCACAATCGCGTCTTCGCGCGAAGCCCCCGTACCGATGACGGAGATGCGGCAACCCACCTTGTCCTCCAGGTAAGCAACGTAATCCTGCGCCGCCTTGGGGAGCTTCCGGAAGTCGGTGATGCCGCTGATGTCCTCGCCTTTCCAGCCGGGGACTTCTTCGTAAATCGGGCGGGACGCAGCAAAGTCGACCGAATAGTCGGGCATCTGGTCGGTACGTCCGCGCGGGGTTTCGTAGCCCACACAGACCGGAATCTTGTCAAACTCGGACATGACGTCCAGTTTCGTCATCACCAGGTCGGTCAGGCCGTTGACGCGCACGGCGTAACGCACTACCACCGCGTCAAACCAGCCGGTCCGGCGCGGACGCCCCGTCGTCGCCCCGTATTCTGAACCGAGTTTCCGCAACTGTTCACCAGTTGCATCGGTCAGTTCGGTCGGGAAGGGTCCTTCGCCCACGCGGGTCGTGTAGGCTTTCATGACCCCGACCACCCGGTCGATGCGAGTCGGGCCGATACCGGTACCGGTGCAGGCTCCGCCCGCGGTGCAGTTCGACGAAGTGACGTAAGGATAGGTGCCGTGGTCGATGTCCAGCATGGTCGCTTGACCGCCCTCGAACAGCACCACGCGCTTTTCATCCAGCGCGTTGTTCAACACCAGAGACGTGTTCGCCACCATCGGGCGCAGCCGCTCCGTGTAGGACAGCAGTTCCTGAGTGACTTCAACGGGGTCAATCGGTTCGGCATGGGACCAGCCCTGGGAGAGACTCTTCACAAGGTCGGACATGGCGGTGACTTTTTCACCCAAAATCTCGGGGTCGAACAGGTCTTGGACTTGGATTCCAATCCGGTACATCTTTTCGGCATAGGTCGGGCCAATCCCTCGCCCGGTCGTGCCGATTTTGCGGGGGCCACGGTACTGTTCAGAAGAACGGTCAATAGCGATGGCAAAAGGTGTGATGACGTGGGCGCGGCTGGAGATGAGCAGTCGCTCGCAGGGCACGCCCCGCTTCTCCAAGTCATCGATTTCCTGGAACAAAACTTTCGGGTCGATGACGGTGCCGTTGCCGATAACCGGAGTCACGCGCGGAGACAGGATGCCGGTAGGCAGCAGGTGCAGAGCAAACTTTTCACCACGAACCACCACGGTGTGACCAGCGTTGTTACCACCATTGTATTTGACCGAAAAATCCACGTCCTTGGCCAGCTGATCAGTTGCCTTTCCTTTACCTTCATCGCCCCACTGGGCTCCCAAAACTACTATCGCAGGCATTGTTCTTTCGTCGTCCTTTGGAAATCGGAATTGCGCTATACGCGTAGAGTCAGTCTAGCAAATCATCAGAACTTTTGACCCCTCGGTTCATAGCTAAGGAATGGCGGTGGCGAATCAAGGACGCGAGGACGCCTCCAGTTCCGCCCATTCCGAGGGAGTCAGCCGGAACACGCCCTTTTCCTCCGCCAAGCGCTTGGAAGCGAGCGCAGCAGCGATGGCTGAACGCATCAGCAACGATTGTGCCTCCGGAGGAAACGGGAGATTTTGCGGGTTTTCGTCGTCACGCACGGGTATCAAACTAGCATTCAGGAGCGAATTTCCCCGGCATCAACACCCGAAACCGCCAAAAATCAACGCAATTTGTCCCTAACTAGCGCACTCAAGGGGAGCGCCGCACGAAAGCGCGGCGATCGTCGGAGTGCTATTTGGGACGCGGCACCTCAATAATCAAGCAGACTGGTGACCAAATCCGCGATAGCGCTGCGTTCCGAACGAATCAGGGTCGTGTGGGCGAACAGGGACGAACCTTTCAAATCTTCGATGACCGCGGCAATACCGTCATAGCGTCCCACCCGCAGGTTGTCGCGCTGCGAAACGTCGTGAGTCAGCACAATTTTGGCGTTCTGACCCATCCGCGACAGCACCGTCAGCAACACGTTGCGCTCCAGGGACTGTGCCTCGTCAACAATCACGAAGGCATCATGCAAGGAACGGCCGCGAATGTGAGTCAGCGGCAGCACCTCCAGCAAACCACGCGCCACGACTTCGTCAACAACTTCGGGAGCCACGATCGAGGAGAGGGTGTCGAACACGGCTTGCGCCCACGGATCCATCTTCTCTTCACCGCTGCCCGGCAGGTAGCCCAGGCTCTGCCCCCCGACCGCGTAAATGGGACGGAACACGACAATCTTGCGGTGCTCGTGACGTTCCACCACCGCGTCCAACCCGGCCGCCAAAGCCAGAGCCGACTTGCCAGTGCCGGCCCGCCCACCCAGGGACACAATCCCAATTTCCGGGTTGACCAGGTGATCCATCGCGATACGCTGCTCGGCGGAACGCCCCTTCACACCGAACAGTTCCCGGTCCGTGCGCACCAGGTGCACCTGATTGTCGCCCCAGATGGTGGCCAGGGCGGAGCCTCGCGGGGAACTCAAGATAATTCCGGTATGGACGGGTTGGTCCTCCAGCGAGGGGATTTCGGGTTCTTCGAAGTCGACGCTGTTGTCTTCCTCGTTCACCAGGCTCGTCGGGTCGTTGCTATAAGTCGCGACATCGTTTTCCTCATCCCCCGGATCGTTTGTCAGCACAATCGTGTCGAACTCCACCGCGCCGTCCTGATAAAGCCGGGACATGTCCTGTTCGCTCATCTCACCGCGAATGACCCCGCGATAGGTGTCTGCCCTCGACAGCGGGTTACGGTACACATCGGCATCCAAGCCAATCGAGGACGCTTTCACCCGCATCGGCAGGTCTTTGGACACGACCGTCACATCCGCCCCGGTTTTCGCCAGATTCGCGGCGACTGCCAGAATCTTCGTGTCATTGTCACCCAGGCGCATCCCGGAGGGGAGCACCGAGTCGTCGATAGAGTTCAGCTCCACCCGCACGGTCCCCCCTTGTGAACCGACCGGAACCGGCTGATCGAGCCGACCGTTGGCGATACGCAAATCGTCGAGCAGGTGCAGCGCTTTACGGGCGAAATATCCCAGCTCCGGATCATGACGCTTTTTCTCTAACTCGGTGATGACCACCACCGGCAAAACGACCTGGTGCTCGGCAAACTTCAGCAAGGCCTTCGGATCGGACAACAACACGGACGTATCAAGCACATAGGTGCGCGCAGGGGTAGCCATGTTTTGACCTTATCAATGGCACGGGGTTCGAGCGTGCTAAAGCGCCGGTTTTACGAGGTTCTTACATTTCAATTTCTCGGGGTGGGGGCGGCGCGACTCACTTCCCCAAGCGGCGTTCCCGATTTCCGTAGTCACGAAGGGCACGCAAGAAGTCGACCTTACGGAAGCTCGGCCAATACGTTTCACAAAAGTAGAACTCGGAATTCGCGCTTTGCCACAGCAAAAATCCACTGAGCCGCTGCTCCCCCGAAGTGCGAATTACCAGGTCAGGATCCGGTTGCCCCTTGGTGTATAGGTGAGCTTCGATGTCCTCCAGACGGATCTGGTCAGTCACCTCCGCCAGGGTTTCCCCCTTCTGAGCCGCTTCGTTGAGGTATTCCCGCACGGCGTTGACGATTTCCTGACGTCCCCCATAAGCGACGGCGATATTCACCACCAGCGCATTTTCCGGTCCGGTTCCGTTAGCCGCACGCAGGATTGCGGCCAGGCCCGGATCCAGCAGGGACGTGTCGCCCAACACCCGCAAATGGTAGCGGCCCGAGGCTTGCAAACCTTGTACGGTATGGCCGATGACATCTTGCAAGGGCTGGAGCTCCGCGGCTTTCCGACCCAAGTTGTCAATCGAAAGCATCCACAAGGTCACGACTTTGACCGGCCATTCCTCACACCACTGCAACACTTCGGTGATTTTCAGAGCTCCGCGCTGGTGCCCACGAGTCGCCGGAGCGCCTTCCGCCTTCGCCCAACGCCGGTTTCCGTCCAGGATAATGCCGATATGTCGCGGCACCCCTGCCGGATTAATTTCACGAATCAAACGTCTGGCGTAAATCCGGTAGAGGATTCCAGGCTTTGACTTTTTCACGGAGCTGCTCACATAATCAGTTTAAAACATTTAAACACACAACTTGCCCGTCCTGGCTGCGCAGGTGGGGCGAGCTGAACGGGGGAACGTTATGGGTGTGAAATCTGGCAGTACGCTGATGCCGCGTCTGGTTAATCCTCGCACCGGGCGGCCCTACACTTTCCAACGTTGGGACTGGAAAGCAATGCGCCGCAAACCCGCCCTGCGAGGATGGATTCACACGGTGGCCACCCCGCTGTCCATGGCGGCTTCTATCGTGTTGCTGGTTTTAGCGCCGAAATCCCTAAAATTTGCGTGCGTCGTTTACATGTTGGCTTCCCTGGTGCTGTTTGCGATGAGCGCGGTGTACCACATGGGTTCGTGGCCCAAATCGGTGGACGCGATTTTGCGCCGTTTCGATCACGCCAATATTTTCCTGCTCATCGCCGGCACCTACACGCCTATCTCATTCGGTCTGCTGGAAGGGCGCGATAGAACGATTTTGCTTTCAGTAGTGTGGGTGGGGGCGATTTTGGGGATTGCTACCTCGTTGATTTGGCCGCACGCTCCCCGTTGGGTCAACACGATTCTCTACGTGGTTTTGGGTTGGGTTGCTTTGATGTATTTCCCTGAGCTCTACACGGCTTCCCTGCCTGCCTTTTGGATGCTGGTCGCGGGCGGTTTGGCCTACACGGTCGGGGCAGTCATTTATGCCACAAAATGGCCCAACCCCGATCCGAACGTTTTTGGGTTCCACGAGTTTTTCCACGCTTGGACTGTCGCGGCCTGGGCGTGTCACTGCGTTGCGGCTTATTTCGCTATTCTCGATTAGGGTTCACAAGGCCAGTGGTCCCGGTTTCCTTGCAGCAGCGGTCTTTTGCCGGGTTGTGTTCGCTTTTTCCAGCGTTTTACTTGGTTTTAATATCTGGTAAAGTAATGAACGCTTGCGTTGCGGCTGATTTTTGAAACAAGCTAGCTTTCTCGCCTGACGCAGGCGCTAATCTTTTAATCTTTCAAGGAGACGATTATGGCTGAAGAAGCGAAAAAAAACTGGATGACCCAGGCGTCTTTTGACCGTCTACAAGCGGAGCTCGACGAACGCACGGGCCCGATTCGCTCTGAAATCACCAGGAAGATTGACGCGGCCCGCCGCGAGGGCGACCTGAAAGAAAACGGCGGCTACCACGCGGCTCGTGACGAACAATCCCAAAACGAAACCCGCATCTTGGAACTGCAAGAAATCCTCAAGTACGCCGAAGTTGGCGAAGCCTCCGCCGATGGCACTATCGGACCGGGCAGCGTAGTGGAGGCAAAAGTCGGACCGAAAAAGATGACGTTCCTGCTGGGTTCGCGCGATGCTGCCAAGGGCATGGATATTCAGGTGTTTTCCCCCGACGCTCCCCTCGGCGTGGCCCTGGCTGGTCACCGGACTGGCGACACCGTGGAGTACGTTGCGCCGACCGGCAAGAAAATCAAGGTTCAGGTGCTGGACACTCATCCTTACCAGGGCTAAGCTCTTTCTCTCGTTTCTCTCGTTTGGTGCAATATTCCGCCCAGGTTTTCGACCAGGCGGCGAGTTTGGCATCAAGCGGGGCGGTGAGACGCGCCATAACCCACGCCAAGCCCACTGTTGCCGCGAAGCACACCAGGGCGTAAACGTAGGGAGCGGCATCAGCCATGCCGAGTTCCCGCAGCACCAGCATCGGCAAACGCTGCAGCACATAAACCCAGAACAGGTGTTTACCAAACCAGTGCAGCACGGGATTGTTCAGGTGTATGAATAGCGTGATTTGCACGACGAGGAGGCAAAACAGCATGGCTTCGAGTTCGAACACCAAGAAACTGAGGTGGTCGAACTTAGTGGTGAGGACAAAAAGCGCCACCATGACGAGCAGCGCGGAGATGTAGCCCAAGGTGCTACGGTAGACGCGCTCGAAGCGGTCGCGGGCCAGGCAGTAGCACATGCCCAACAGATAGCAGCACAGCGTGTTGTAGGTGTAGGTGGCGCTTCCTTTGAAATGCCACATGAACACGGTGAAGCCTCCCACCAGAACACAGTTCAGGATGAAAGCCAGCCACGGGCTGTTCCGGAAAATGCTAAACGCCAGCCAAGTCAGGACATAGAGCACCAGAATCGCAAAAATGTACCAGCTGGAAGAGCCGATGGACTTCCAGCCAAGGAACGCCCACGCGGTCTGTGCCGGGGTGAATGGGCGGGACAGCGACAGGTTCATGATGATGAACAAGACCTGGGCTATAGCGAAGTTTACCCAGGTCACCGCTACGCGCTTGAGCGGCATAGTGTGGACATAGCCGGGCTTGTGCGCCAGGGAATGCGCCACTCCGAACCCGGAATAGAACAGGAACAGGGCCACCATCAGCTGACCGAGACCCGTGGCAACGTGGTGCATCACCCCGTCCCACGCCGGGTTATAGGGCATGTAGGAACGGATGTGGGCATAAAACACAATCAGGATAAAGACACCGTTAGTGCGGGTGGTGTGGTCATGGTCTAGGTATCCCTCGAAATTGTCACCGTGCCCGTGAATCCTGGCGCCCCACAGCACCATGATGACAATGAACAGCAGAAACAGGTTCATTGTGCTTGCCGTTCCGCGAGTTGGGCTGAGGCAGAGTCGAGGATAATCTGGCAGCGTGAGGCCAGAGCCTCGCCGCGATCCCACAGTTTCAAGGTGTCCTCCAAGGGTGCCCCGGCGTTTTCCAGAGCCTGCACGGTTTCGATGAGTTCGGCGCGAGCCGCCTCATAGCTCATCTCAGAGACATCCTCATTGTCTGGCGTGTCAGTTCCCGCCGCGACAGTCCGGGTCAGTTTAGGAGTACTTTCGCTCATAAATCTTTACCTTTCAGCGGTGTTCGGGTTGGTGCAAAACGCTGGCGACCAGAGCCGCGCGCCAACATCCCACCAAGTCACACGCCTGATTAGCGAGGACCGCCGCCACCCGCGACCGCAATGCCAGACACATAGTGGTGATATTGCCCGGGATAGGGCCTATTTAAATATCACATCGTCCACGCATCGGTCCCCGCTTTGTCCGACACCACCAGCAGGCGCGGACGGGACGGCCGGAGCAGCCGGAGCAGGGGCAGCCGGAACAGCCGGTACTGGCGGTGCTGGAACGGCCGGGGCCGGCTGAGGAGCCTGGCGAGCCGGCTGCGAAACGTGAGCGAGCGGCTTTGCAGGCTGCGGCACCGCGGATTGAGCCGCAGCTTGAGCCGCGGCCTGGGCATCGGCCGCCTGCTTGGCTGCCTTCGCCGCGTCCAGCAAACTGAAATCCTGACCTTTCGCGTCTCGGCCCGTGAGGTAGACAAAACCACCGGCATCATCTGACCAGTTCAGCCGCAACTCGCGACTCTTGGCCAAAACTTCATCAGTAATTTCGGGAACACTGCCGAAACTACCGCCCTCGAAAACCACCTGGAGAACATAAACCGGCTTCAGCGCCACCTGTGCCCCCGATCCGTCTGACGCGGTCCCTTCTGAAAGGGGCTTGGCATAAAAGACCTCCGCCAGCTTGTCGACCCCCAGGTTCGGGTCGCCTGAAATCAGCAGCTCATCGCTGGTGGCGACCCCGTTTTGCGACAATTTCAGAGAGGTAATGACCTTGCCTGTGGCGTTGCGGAACTGGGCGTGAAGCGGCTGCGAATCGGTCTTTCCAAAGGTGACGTCGGCCGGAGCCTCACTCGGCGCTGCCGAAGCGGTTTTCTTAACCGGCTCCGGCGCGGTTTGCTGGTTTCCTGACGCACAAGCAGTCATGGTCAAGGCCAGCACTCCCGCACACCCCGCGGTGGCTAAACCGGAAACAATCCTAGACAACTTCATGAATCATCCTCTCCGCTGACTTACATCGGAAGACTAGCAAATATATAAGCATTTCCACCGAATTTTGCGGATACCGCCACCATTTCTATCCGTCCATAGGTCGCAAAGTCCGTATCGGTCAGGAAAAACCGATACCCGAAGTCGCTGGCCTTCGTAGTCACATCATACCCGCGATAGACCGTTGGAAGACTGTGCGAGGCTGCGGCGTTTTTCGGGATAGCCCGCAGATAGACAGCCACATCAGGTTGACGCAAGGATTCCGGAATTTCTCCGGAAATGACCTGATAGGGCCCGTCAGGGGTGACTGTGGGCGCGGGCGTGGTACCGATGTCCCCAAAGTTTTTCTGCCCCGGCTGGGCATGTTTGTCCCCAGCCAACCCCGGATCGCCGGTCTCCGGCCTTTTCACCCGATAGTTCGCCAGCGACCCGTAAAGGGAAGGGATAACGGCCGGGTCGGTTGCGAAAAAGTCCAGGTGACGCTGCGCGCGTTCAATCACGATAGCCTTCGCTCCGGTAGACAGTGCGGTCCCCATGTCGTAAGGCACCAGTTTTGAGTAGTAGGTTTTCGCGTAACTGGGCGAAAGCATGGGCACCAGGGAGTTGCCGAAGGAATCTCGGAACACAAACAGCGTGTCTGCGCCCACACCGTTGGTGGCAAAGTAGTCCGCCGTAACGTCGCTGGCAGCGCTGTGGGCAAAGGTCCACAATCGGCCGGTATATTCCGGCCCGTTGTTGGCATCCACGCTGACCCAGTTCGGTTCCGGAGCCGCCCCGGTGGGGGTGAGCATCAGGGCAATATCGCCCGTGAACCCCGGATCCGGTTTCCACCGCGGGGTTCGCACCACGTTCTCGGTTCCCAACGCAGTCTCGATAGCGTCTGCCGCCACCCAAGCACCCCGATAATCCCAGTGGGTGTCGGTTTTCTGATACAGTTCAGGTTTTGCCGACTGGCCCGCCCCCGGCAGGGTTGGCGTCACCACTTTTTCCTGACGTAATGCGGAATCGAGGTCCACATAGTTCACGGAAAGCGCCTTGAGTTGGGACTGTAGGCGCTGTAGGTTTGAATCCTGTGGGTTACCCGGCAGATACCGGGACGGCAGATGTTCTGGGTACAGGGTGGCTTTATTTGGCGCGATGGCCACGACCAGCTGTACCCCGCGGGATTCCAGGTTGTCACTGAGCAGTTTCAGGTTCTGGGCCGCATTGCGCACCGAACGTTCGCTCATGGTGCGCCGTCCCAGGTAGTCGTCTAGGGTAGCCGCATAATACAACCAGCCGTCCGACCCGATGATGACTTGGTTATTGGCCGCGGTGTGAAACAGCCGCGATTTTAGAGTAGCGGTGGCGCTAATCATCGGACCTCTGGCGGGGAAGTGCGACTCGAAGTAGTCTCCCGCCTGTTTCAGCTGGGCCAAAGGGAATGCTTTGTGGGTAGCGTCAGGGTCTTCCGCAGTAATATCGCTGGGGTCCGCGAACCGCGGCAGAGGGGTCAGCGCGGAGGCCGCCGGCACCACCATGACCAGCAACGTTAGGGCCACAAAAATCTTTTCACCGAGGCTTTTCAGGGCGAACCGTCCGGCGGCTCCCGCTTTGCGAGATTTGTCCGCCGAGTTTACAGCTGGCTGGATAGTGTCTTTCTGGCTCATTTTTCACCCCGAGAACCCTAGAACCTGAAATAAATAAACGGATGATATCCCCCGCTAGCCAGCAAGAGTAAATCGAATACCAGCAGCACGAACGCCCCAACAAACGTCACCGCACTCGGCCGAAACACGACCGGGGGACGAGGGGTGGTCTCTGCTGACGTGGCACTGACCAGGGCGGGAGCGACCTTCTCGACCAGTCGCGTGACCGGGGTCATGGCGATGAGTGCCCCCACCAAAACGCACACGGTGAACGGATCGAGCAGACTCAGAGCCAGGCTACCGGGCAGTATTGCACCAGGAGCCCCAAACATACGACCCCACATCAGCACGGCTTGCCCGAAAGTATCGGCTCGGAACAGCACGAAAGTCAGGAGGACAACCAGCAGGACGTAAACATGACGCAGCATCCGCGGGAGACGCTTAATCGGCAAGTATTCTTCCAACAGCAAGAAAAATCCGTGAGCCAGCCCCCAGACGACGAAAGTCCACGCCGCCCCGTGCCACAGCCCACACAGCAAGAACACCACAATCTTGTTCACCACCGCCCGAGGACGGCCCAATCTGTTGCCACCCAACGGAATATAAAGGTATTCCTTAAACCAGGAGGACAGCGAGCGGTGCCAACGGCGCCAAAACTCACGGATAGATTGGGACACGTAGGGGTAGATAAAGTTTTCGCGATAGTGAAAACCAAACATACGAGCCATGCCGATGGCCATGTCGGAATAACCGGAAAAGTCGAAGTAAATCTGGAGCATGAACGCCAACGCCGCCAGCCACGCGGCTCCCGCATCGATTTCGGTGCTGGGCGCGTTGTAAATCGTGTCCGCCACCACAGCCAGCGTGTCGGCGATGATGACTTTCTTTGACAGTCCCACCACGAAACGCCGCAGTCCCAAGGCGATATCTTCGCTGGTAGCGTGCCGGTTGCTCAGCGCCTGGGCAATGTCGGGGTAGCGGACAATCGGTCCGGCGATGAGCTGGGGAAAGAACGCGATGTACAGCAAAACATCACAGTAGTTCCGGTTGGGAGCACACTTGCCGCGCGATACATCGATGACATAGCTTAGCGCCTGGAACGTATAAAAGGAGATTCCAATCGGCAAAGCCAATACCGGCAGGTTAAAGTCGGTGTGCAGCAATAGCCCAAAGGTGTCGGCAATCATCGCGGCGTACTTAAAGGTCGCCAGCATTCCCAGGTTCAGCACAACTGCCAGGGTCAGAAGGATTTTGCGGCGGGTTTCGGAGTTCCTTGGGGTGCCAGGTTCACCGGGTTTGCTATTGGAATCATCGGATAGTTTGGTTGACTTGAGCGGCTTGGCGTGAGGGGCACCGATGGCGAGAGCCACCCCCCAGTTAAACACGGAAGAAACCAGCATCAGCAGCACATAGACCGGCTCACCGTAGGAATAAAACAGCAGGCTGGCCGCAATCAGCCACAGGTTGCGTACACGGATTGGCCTGACCACCAGATGTACCAGGAATACCACCGGCAAGAACACCGAGAGGAACACAATCGAGGCGAATACCATGGTTCTGCGCTGCCTTTTTTACACTTCAATCGAGGCTAGTAAATCCTTTGACCCGCAGCGTCATAGTAATAAACCGGCGCGCCAGCGTAGGTCGTGTAAAAGATAGTTTTCCCATAGGCTTGCCCCAACTCCACGTCAATCACATATCTTTGGCCATTTTCAATGATTTCCGTCCATCCATGAGGACCCAGACCGCGCTTAGCCTTCAGGTATCCCACCCTGACTTGGGCGTTATATCCCAGTGCTCGCGCATGCCACATCGTCATCGCCGCATACCGGTAACAGTTTCCACCCTGGTTGTTCCAGGCTTCAATACCGTAAGGCAGCTCGAAGCCGGGGGCCGGGTGCGGCTTGTGGTGAGCTCCCAGGTAGCGGAAGTGAGTGTACATGTAGTTGTGGAAACTCCCTAAGTCTGGATACTGCTGAGCCAGAGTCCGCAACACCGCGTCGAAGTTGGGGTCACCGGAAATGGAATCGCCCGAAACTGGTGCTGGATCCGAGGCATTTGGAGTCGGGTTAGCGGCACTTGGTGCCGGTGAGGAAGCCGGTGCCTCGATAAAGCCGGTGTTGGAACCATGGTAGGCGATGGTGTACTGCCATAAGTTTCCGCCTCTATCTAGTGCGTAGACACACGTGTGTGTGTTCCAAGCACCGCAGGGAGCCACCATTTTCAAATCCTGAGAGGACACACCCAGGCGGTATGGCTCGCTGAAAGTACCATTCGGGTTTTGCAAGATAACGCTCAACCACCCGTCAAAGTCCCTCATCAGCAGGTCGGTGCGACCGTTCTTGTCCAGGTCGTCCACCGGCCACGCCTGATAAAGGTAGGCGAAGTTCCCCGACAGCTCGACCGGCTTGACCAGGGTTCCATCCGAGTTAAACGGGAACTGCGTGACCTGGCCGGTGGAACTCAATCCCACCACCGCGGGGGCTCCATTAATCCCGTTGCGCATCGCGAATAAGTAGGCGAAACGGTTGAATCCGGAGCCGCGGGTTTCCGGTTCAGACAAGCCGCCATGTCCATCACCGCGGCGCAGCTGCAGGGTCCCGGAGGGGTCGACCGTCAACACGTCTACCCGGGTGTCATTATTCCAATCTACCCCGGTGAAAATGCCGGGGTATCTGCTCAAATCGGAGAGAACCATCTGAGCCCCGGTGACTCCACCGCGGCCGTCAGCGAAGTGCGACCACAGCTGTCCGGTATTCCCCAAATACCCAAACTCTTGACTTCTGTTGGACCGCAAGAGGCCCATGCTGTACAGGTTGCCCCAACCCAGCCCGGAAGCAACTCTGGTTCGGCTGTAGGTAAACTGGTTCGCCACCTGGGGAAAGACCGCCAGAGGGTTCACCGTAGTGGGATGCTTTCCCCATTGACACTGTGCGACCTCGGTTTTTAGCACTGCATCTGAGATTGCTCCCGGCCCTCCCAGAGCCACCACGTCGTTGATTTCGGGGTGGTCCATCAAGTACCGGCAGGTCGCTTCGGGAATCGTGTCCGGGCGGGTCAGCAGCATGATACCGTCCGTCAAGGTTCCTCCCGCTACGGCATCCACGAAGTTCAACCCGTTAGCCAGGTACACTCGAGATCTGGGCTGGGTGGAAGCCCCGGAAACCTTTACGGCTGTCTCAAAGCGATCCGCGCCCGCCAGCTGGGACGTTGGGGTGAACCCGGCCACGCTGCGCCCTCCGAGCTGGATTTTTTCATGCGCCCGAGCCGCCACAGCCGCTGATGCCGGAGTCAAACCCTTGGCGGTAGAACCAAACAGGATTGGCCCGGCGGTTAACATGCCGCCAACTACCGCATCGGGAGATCCGGCACCGTCTGCGCCGTATCCATCCGTCACATAAACTCTATCCGACCCGCCGGGAAAAGCCCGCGCGGCAATGAGGTCAGCCGTCTCGCGTCGATCCGCTCCCGCCAGACGCTCGGTCGCAAGACCGGCAGAGGTGATGGCCTGTTCGACCTGCGGGCCAAGCACGCCCTCGCCACCCAGAAGGATAACTTTTTGCAAACCGGCGTGACGCAAGCTGGCTAAATAATTCGCGACCGGCGCAGCCAAAGCCCTCGCGTCAGTGAGCAGAACCGGGCCGTCCGTGAGGGAACCGGCCGCCAAAGCGTCAGCAAGGGATTGAGCCGAAGCCACGTAGGCAACCGGCGCACCGGAGGGAAAGGCCCGGCGTGCAATCTCTACTGAGGTTTCCACGCGCGACACCCCAAAAATCCGCGACACGGGCGGCGCGGCCTGCGCCGGCAGCGCCACTCCTAAACCCGAAATCGACACCGCCACCGCAGCTAGGAAAGCCGCGAACTTTTTCCTGCGATTCACTGCTATTCTCCTGTAGTATTTCGACCTCCAGCGCCCCCGCAAGTTTTCTCACAGAGGGTTGCGCTGCAAATTATTGGCCGATTCCGGCGCTCCGTTCACCGGATTAGTGCCTCAACTCAGCTGGATGGAAACCCCAATCCTGCTGGCGAGCAACTCGCCAGCCGAACGAGGACTCACCAGTCAGCAAACACCGAGCCACAACCAGCATGACCCCGCATAACCCGCCAGCCAGTAAACAGCACGTCAACGAGCTTGACGCCATGTCAACCGGTGAGTGCCTCGCTAACTCGCCAATACCCGCCAGCCAGCCAATGCTTCGTCAACTAACCAGCGAATGCTTTCGTCAACCAACGAACCACCGCCAGTCAGCGAACGCCGGGCCACAACCAGCATGACCCGCCAGCCAGTAAACAGCACGTCAACGAGCTTGACGCCATGTCAACCGGACAAGCACCTCATTGTACGTCTTATCTCGGCACGTTTGATTTATCACACGGCCTGTTGGTAATACCTTCCCCCTTTCTGTTCGGTACGACCGCTGCACCAGGCATTCCGAGCCGTGAGAGCGTAGCCCCGTTCAGCCAAGGCAAACAAGACAACTCACCAGACACTCCGTATCTGCAGAGCGTAGCCCCGTTCGACCGCCCTACCTTGCTTCGCTCCCCGGCAGGAACCATACTCCGGGTTCTGCCACCTTGCGACGGCACCCTGCCTTGTCTCAATCCCCGGCAGGGATCAGACCTGCGTCCCTATCTAGGGTGTTATCGGGGTTGCCTCGCCTCACTCCCCGGCAGGGACCATACGCTCGTTTAACTTGGCTTGGGCACTATCCAAGATGTCTTGGCAGCGTGAGGCCAGAGCCTCGCCGCGATCCCACAGTTTCAGGGTGTCCTCCAAGGGTGCCCCGGCGTTTTCCAGAGCCTGCACGGTTTCGATGAGTTCGGCGCGAGCCGCCTCATAGCTCATCTCAGAGATATCCTCGTTTCCTGCCTCACTCATCCCCGTCGCGTCAGTCGGGGTTTGCTTAGCTTTTTTTTCGCTCATGATTCTTTACCTTTCATCTGTGTTTGGATTCGTGCCAAAAACGGTGGCGACCAGGGAGCCGCGTGCCAGCACGGCCTCCAGGAGGTCGCCCTTCTGAACTGCACCAGCTTCAGTTACTACGGTTTGGTCGGGTTTGCGTAACACCGCATACCCGCGTTCCAAAGTGGCCTGGGGCGAGATAGCTCGCAGGGTAGCCCGAGCCGCCGCCAAGTCACGCGCCTGATTAGCGAGGACCGCCGCCACTCGCGACCGTAAGATTTCCAGACCGTGGTTGATGTCCCGGCGCCGTTCGTCCAGAGCGGCCAGCGGATTTTGCATGACCGGTCGGGAGCGAATCGCGTCAAGTTCCCGTAATCCCAGCTCGATACGGTTGGAAATGAGCGCCGTCATCCGGGAGCGCGCCCCGTTCAACCCCTCAATTTCAGCGGCTAAGTCCGGGACAATCCGCTTGCCCGCATCGGTAGGGGTGGAGGCGCGGAAGTCCGCTACAAAATCCAGCAGCGGAGTGTCCTCCTCGTGGCCGACAGCGGAAACAATGGGAGTGCGCGCCGCAAAAGCCGCTCGTACCACGCTCTCATCGGAGAATCCCAACAGGTCCTCCAGGGCCCCGCCCCCGCGCGTGACGACAATCACGTCAACCCCCTCAAGGGCGTCAAGCTCAGCGATGGCCGCACTGACTTCCGCCGCGCAGCGTTCCCCTTGCACCGCTACCTCGCGAATCTCGAACTGTACCAGGGGCCAGCGCCGCGTCGCGTTTTCAATCACATCGGCCTGTGCCCGGGCGGCATGCCCGCAGATAAGCCCAACCCGTCGCGGGAGGAACGGCAAAGACTGCTTGTGCTCTCGGGCAAAAATCCCCTCGGCGGCGAGCTTTTGTTTCAGCTGTTCCAGCTGTTCGAGAAACCCGCCCAGGCCGGCCGGGTGAATCTCAGAGGCCATCAGGGACAGCGACCCGGTTTTCAGGTAGAAATCGGGCTTGACCCGCATCACCACTCGCGCTCCGGCGCTCAACGCCGAGCCGGCCGCAGCCACCACCCCACCAAACGCCTTGACCTGCATAGACATATCGGCTTCCAGGTCCTTCGCCACAAAAAAGGACATCCGGTTACCGGGGCGTTGGTTGTATTCGATGATTTGCGCTTCCACCCAGGTCGGATCGACCCGGTCGACGTATTTGCGCATATTTTCGCTCAGGCGGCTAAGCGGCCAGGGGTTTTCCCGGGTCGTCTCACGCGCCAGTCGCGCCGGTTCTGGTTTTCTCACTTCCATGACTCCATCATGACACAGACCCCGGAGGTGAAAATTTTCGAGTTTTGCCCCGGGGCACAAACCGCTAAACTCAAGAAAGTTGCACACCCGCCCGAGAAGGGGTGTCATCCGGACTGCTGAGCGGGACACTTAGTGCGCCACTAACAAATCCGACCGGGGAACCTAGTGCGAAAGTGAGGACGGATGGGGAAAGTTTTGCTGGCCTCACCGCGAGGCTACTGCGCCGGGGTAGACCGCGCCGTCACGGCGGTGCAGCGTGCGCTCGAAGTTTACGGTCAACCCATCTACGTGCGCAAAGAGATTGTGCACAACAAATTTGTGGTGCGCACCCTGGCTGACGCCGGGGCGATTTTTGTTGATGAATTGTCCGAGGTGCCCGCGGGTTCGCGAGTGGTTTTCTCAGCTCACGGGGTGGCTCCGAGCGTTTATGCCGAAGCCGAGCAGCGCGGCCTGGAAGTGATTGACGCCACTTGTCCGCTGGTTTCCAAGGTGCATCGGGAGGCGCGGCGTTATGCCAACGAGGGCTACGACATTATTTTGATTGGCCACACCGGTCACGAGGAAGTGGAAGGAACTCTGGGAGTAGCCCCCAACAAGATTCACGTGATTGACACAGACTGGGTCGATACCTCGGCTTTGGCTGCGGCGGAGGAGGAATCCGGGAGCGATGCGGCTGGCGGATTCGGGAATACTACCGAGAACGGAGTTCAGGACGGCACCCCCGCCGCCGCGGATCCCCTGGCTGGGCTCAGTACCGACCCCGATGCCAAGCTGATTTGGCTGTCTCAAACGACTTTGTCGGTAGATCAGACAGCCGCTACAGTACAGCGTCTCCAGCGCAGATTTCCCGGTTTGATTAGCCCGCCATCAGACGATATTTGCTTCGCAACTCAGAACCGGCAGGGCGCGGTTAAGGCTATGGCACCTCAATGTGAAGTTGTCGTAGTTGTCGGTTCTGCCAATTCTTCGAACTCAGTGCGGCTGAGGGAAGTCGCCCTGCAGTCTGGAGCCGGTGCGGCCTACCGAGTTGAGGGCGTCCGCGAGCTCAATCCAGATTGGTTTGCCACAGCCAGTACCATCGGGGTAACCTCCGGGGCTTCGGTACCGGAAGTCCTGGTGACCGAGGTGTTGGAGTGGTTGGCGCAACGCGGGTTCGATGAAGTGCAGACGGTGCAAACCACGCAGGAAACGACCTCATTCGCCCTGCCAAAACCTTTGCGCTAGGTCTTTCATACGAGGTCTGGCGGCACCGAGTAAGGTCGCGAGGTCTGGCGGCGTTCGGGCTGGGGGTGATGCTATTTGGGGATTAAATCGGGGTTGCTGGTCTATATGGTCACGTACCCGTGTTTAATCACCGATTTCGATCGCAAACTGCTGGTCAATGTGGCGGTGAATGTGCCTGGGCTTGCGCCCCGCGTGGGATTTGGCTGGGGCCTGCACGGATTCTGGCGATGCCGAGTAAGGCCGCGAGGTCTGGCGGCGTTCGGGGGGGGGATGCCTCTCAGTCGCAGAAATGGGGTCCCGTTCTGTTTTTCTAAGCGGGCAAGCCGCTAAGAAAAACTACGAACACCCG
>NZ_CFKZQR010000040.1:0-19038 GCF_985070215.1 Mobiluncus sp.
CCCCCTCGCGTTTTGCGCGACTATTGTCGCAAAACGCTCACCCCCCAGCCTCTCGCTGAGTCGCCCCCAACGCTCCCCGCCCCGCCAGGCATCCCCCCCGAACGCCGCCTGACCTCGCGGGCATACGGGCGCCGCCCTCGCGGCAAAATCTGGGCCAGACGAGGCCAAGCACAGTGGTTTGAGGGCGCTGGCGCATGTGTGAAAGAATGAACGCATGGCTGATTTTGTAGCTCCAGATTATGTTCCCAGCGACGTTCTCGAGCACCCAGTGACTGAGATTCCAGACATTCCCGGGTGGAAAAAGGCAGCGGCAGGCAAAGTCCGGGAAATCTTTATCCCCGAAGACGCCGCCGGAATATCCACCGCAGATCGCTTGATGTTGGTGGCGACCGACCGGATTTCGGCTTATGACTTTATCCTTGATACCCCGATTCCCGGTAAGGGCGCAGTGCTGACTCAACTATCTCGCTGGTGGTTTAACCAGCTCAATGGCCTGGTTGATACGCACTACTTGGATGTTGACGTGCCGGCAGAAGTGGCGGGACGGGCGATGATTACCCGCCGCCTGGAAATGTATCCGGTCGAATGTGTGGCCCGCGGCTACCTGACCGGTTCTGGACTGGCGGAATATCAACAATCCGGCGCGGTTTGTGGCATTGCTCTGCCGCCGGGGCTGCGTGAGGCCTCGAAACTGTCCGAGCCGATTTTCACCCCCGCAATTAAAGCTGAACTGGGTGAACACGACGAAAACGTTTCCGCTGGCCGTATCGCGCAACTGCACGGCCGAGCGGTAGCCAAGAGCCTGACGGACCTGACCTTGCTGATTTACCGCAAAGCCACCGAAATCGCAGCTGAACGCGGGATTATCCTGGCGGACACCAAGTTCGAATTCGGGGCGCTGCCCGGACATTACGTCCACGGCGATACCCTCAACGATGCCGCCGCGTCCTTCGTGCTGGGCGACGAAGTCATCACCCCGGATTCTTCCCGCTTCTGGCCCGCCGATGCCTGGGTGGAAGGCCAGGTCACCCCCAGTTTCGACAAGCAGTATGTGCGGGACTGGCTGACAGGTCCCCAGTCCGGGTGGGACCGTCACGGCGATGCTAAGCCTCCGGCTCTGCCCCCCGAGGTGGTCCAGCGCACCAGCGAACGCTACTTGGAGGCTTACCGGATTCTGACCGGTGAGCCCCTCATCTAAAACTCTGAAATACTTTCCGGAACCCCGGAAAGTCGCCCCAATACCTATCCAAGGAAAAAAAGGAAGAAAAATGGGAAAAATCGTTGTTGAGGTTATGGTGAAACCAGAGATTCTCGACCCGCAGGGCAAAGCCATTAAAGGCTCGCTGTCGCGGCTGGGCATCGACAACTTTGTGGACGTGCGCCAGGGCAAACGTTTCACTTTGGACACCGCTGGTGACGTGACCGAAGCGGACCTTGAGGCGGCTCGCCAGGCCGCGCAAACCCTGCTGTCCAACCCGATTATCGAGGATGTTGTGGCTGTCAAAGCCGTCACGGAGGATCACGCATGAGTGCCAAAGTTGGGGTCGTGACGTTCCCGGGAACCCTCGATGACCAGGACGCACGCCGGGCGGTGCGCTTGGCTGGTGCCACGCCGGTGCAGTTATGGCACCAGGACGCGGACTTGCACGGGGTTGATGCCGTAGTCTTGGCGGGCGGGTTTTCGTACGGGGACTATTTGCGTTGCGGCGCGATTGCGCGTTTCGCTCCGGTGATGGAGTCTATCGTCGAAGCTGCCGGTCGGGGTATGCCGGTGTTGGGGATTTGCAACGGGTTTCAGGTGCTGACCGAAGCGCACCTGCTGGATGGGGCCCTGATGCGTAATGAGCATAAAAAGTTCATCTGCCGCGACCAGGTGTTGCGAGTCGAAAACACTCACACGGCTTGGACCAGCGCATTTAGTGCGGGCGAAGAAATCCTTATTCCGCTCAAGAACGGGGAGGGCAATTTCCGGGCCGACCCGCACACCGTGGAGCGCCTCGAAGGCGAAGGCCAGGTCGTGTTCCGCTATGCCGGTCCGCTGGGCAATCCCAACGGTTCGCTCAATGACATTGCCGGGATTACGAACGCAAAAGGTAACGTGGTCGGTTTGATGCCGCACCCGGAGCACGCCGTGGAGTCGGGTTTCGGCTCCACCCCCGGCCAGCAAAATCGGACCGGAACTGACGGCCTTAAGTTCTTTACTTCCGCCATTAGCTCAGTGCTGGGCTAAACGAAAGTCCAAATCGAGGAGTCGCAGCAAAACGCACCGCCCACCCAATCAACTATTAAAGGAAGCCACTCATGACGACTTATGACACTGTTGAAAATGCCCAACAGACCCCCGATGAACCGCAAGATTACCGCGCTTTGGGGCTGAAAGATGATGAATATGCCCACATCAAAGAAATCCTGGGACGCCGGCCTACCGCGGCGGAACTGGCGATGTATTCCGTCATGTGGTCTGAACACTGCTCGTATAAATCCTCGAAGAAGCACCTGAAGGAACAGTTCGGCGCGAAAACCACCCCGGAAATGAAGGAACACCTGCTGGTCGGTATGGGCCAAAACGCGGGGGTGGTCGACATCGGGGACGGCTACGCGGTGACGTTCAAGGTCGAGTCGCACAACCACCCCTCTTTCGTGGAGCCGTATCAGGGCGCTGCCACCGGGGTTGGCGGTATCGTCCGTGACATTATGGCGATGGGCGCGCGCCCGGTGGCAGTCATGGATCAGCTGCGTTTCGGGGCGGTAGATCACCCCGACACGGCTCGCGTGGTCCACGGCGTGGTCGCGGGCGTGGGCGGCTACGGCAACTGCCTGGGGCTGCCCAACATCGGCGGCGAAACCGAGTTCGACTCCAGTTATCAAGGAAACCCGCTGGTCAACGCCCTATGTATGGGGGTAATGCGGCACGAGGACATTCACCTGGCTAATGCGACCGGCGTGGGTAACCACGTGGTGCTGTTCGGGGCGCGCACCGGCGGGGACGGCATCGGCGGGGCCTCCATCCTCGCGTCTGAGTCTTTCGAGGACGGCATGCCCACGAAGCGTCCCAGCGTCCAGGTCGGCGACCCCTTTATGGAAAAAGTCCTGATTGAGTGCTGTTTGGAACTGTTTGACGCGGGGGTAGTGGAGGCAATTCAGGACCTCGGCGCGGCGGGGATTTCCTGCGCAACTTCCGAGCTGGCCGCCAATGGCGACTCGGGAATGCACGTAGACCTAGAGAAAGTCCTGCTGCGCGACCCGACCTTGACGGCTGGCGAAATCCTCATGAGCGAATCCCAAGAGCGCATGATGGCTATCGTCTCGACCGCCCACCTCAGCGAGTTTGAGGACATTGTCCGCAAGTGGGACGTGGAATATGCCGTGATTGGCACGGTGACCGGGGACGGACGCTTGACCGTGGACCATCACGGCCAGCGTATCGTGGACGTCGACCCAAAGACCGTCGCTATTGACTCGCCCGTTTATGATCGCCCTTACGCGAAACCGGCTTGGCAAGACGCGCTGAACGCGAACACGGTGCTGGAAGCGATGGCGCGCGGCGAGCTGGAGATGCCGGGGGATAACGACCCGGAGAAACTGCGCCAAGAAATCCTCGATGTGTGCGTGACCAGCCCGAATGCGGCGGCAAAAAATTGGGTGACCGACCAATACGACCGCTTCGTGCGCGGCAATACCGGCCTTAGCTACCCGGATGATGCCGGGGTCATTCGCGTGGTCGAAGAGACCGGGCGCGGGGTGGCGCTGTCTACGGACGCGAACGGGTGGTACACGAAGCTGGATCCTTACACCGGGGCGCAGCAGGCGCTGGCGGAGGCTTACCGCAACGTGTGCGTGGTCGGAGCGCGTCCGGTGGCGATTACGGATTGCCTGAACTTTGGTAACCCGGAGGACCCGGACGCGATGTGGCAGCTGGTCCAGGCGATGACGGGCTTGGCTGACGGCTGCGTCACCCTGAAAGTGCCGGTGACCGGCGGTAACGTGTCGCTGTATAACTCATCAGGAGACACGATGAGCCAGCCGGATTCTTCCATCAACCCGACTCCGGTGGTGGGGATGCTGGGGTTGATGGATTCGGTGACGCGGGTGGTGCCAGCCGCTTTTGTGGCTGAAGGGCAACAGATTTTGCTGCTCGGTGCCGAAACCACCGCGGAGCTGGATGGTTCGGCTTGGGCGCGGTTCCACGGGCATTTTGGCGGGAAACCGCCGGTGGTGGATTTTGCCGCGGAGCAGGCTTTGGGCGAGGTCTTGATTGCCGGCGCGGATAGTTTTGCTCACCTCGGCGCGCACGACATTTCTAACGGCGGTTTGGCCCAGGCCCTGGTGGAAATGGCGTGCCGTTTCCACATCGGGGCGCGCCTGGATTTGCGCCAGCTGCAAGCCGAAACCGGGTTGGGTGCGACGGCGCTGCTGTTCAGCGAGACTCAGGCGCGAGCCGTGGCTTGCGTCCGTACGGACCATGTTGACGCGGTGTATCGCAGCGCGGCGGCGGCCGGTATCGGCGTGTGGCGGATTGGCGAAAGCGGCGGGTCCGACCTGGCAATAACCCTGCAACAGGGCGAAGTGCGTTTCTCGGCGCTAGAACTGGTTCACGCCAGCAACCAGGTGTTGCCTGACTTGTTCGATTGAGCCTTGCCGGCCAGACTGAGCCCGTGCCGGCCAGTAGAACCGCTTAAGCCTGCATAATTTGCAGCTTTCGCATACAATTACCACGTCAGCGGTTGGTGCTGACTCTAAGTCCAGAGGAGATAAACGATGGCGATTTTGACGATTGGCGATGAGTTCCCGGAGTACGACTTTCAGGCCGTAGTTGGTGGTGTGCTCTCTGAAATTCCCGTGAACAAGGAAGAAGACTACTTCACTCGGGTGCGCTCCGCTGACGTGCCGGAGGGCCAGTGGCGTCTGTTTATCATGTGGCCCAAGGACTTCACCTTTGTGTGCCCCACCGAACTGGCTGGCATCGCCGGAGTGTACGAGGATTTGCAGGAACGCCATTGTGACGTGGTGGCGGTGAACACTGATTCCGAGTACGTCCACCTGGCTTGGCGTTCCAAGGACGAGCTGCTAAAGAATGTGCCGTTCCCGCTGGCCAGCGACCTGACTCAAGAATTCGTGAAAGCTGTCGGGGTGTTGAACCGTGACGGCGTGTGCGACCGGGCGTCTTACCTGGTCGACCCCGATAATCGGGTGCGTTTCGTTTCGGTTGACGATGGCTCGGTCGGGCGTAACGCTGAGGAACTGGTGCGTCAGCTCGACGCCCTGCAGTCCGGCGGCTTGACCTCCTGCGGGTGGCATCCGGGCGAACCGACCCTCGACGTATTCAAAGCGGCCACGAACCTCGTGTCGCTGTCTATCTGAGTCTGTTTTCATCTTCTCGACCGGGGAACCTCACCAGGTTTCCCGGTCATTTTTTTGGGTCTGTGGTGCGCACAAGGTCGGTGGTGGGGGTTTGTCGGGAACGTACCGCTACATGTCCAAGATGCGGAACGATTCGTTTGCGAAATGAGACCGATGGTATATTTGGCGCGACAAAATAAATTAAACAAAGGAGCGTAAACTCATGCATCCTAAACTAGAAAAAGTATTACAAGAAACTGATCATCGTAATCCCGGCGAACCGGAGTTCCTCCAGGCCTTGACTGAGGTACTGATTTCGCTGGACCCGATTATCGAACGGCACCCCGAATACGCTGATTACGGCCTGTTGGAGCGTCTGACCGAGCCGGAACGCCAGATTATTTTCCGGGTTCCCTGGGTCGATGACCACGGCGATGTCCAGGTTAACCGCGGCTACCGCGTGGAGTTCAACAGCGCGCTCGGCCCCTACAAGGGCGGCTTGCGCTTCCACAAGTCGGTGAACCGAAACATCATCAAGTTCCTGGGCTTCGAGCAAATCTTTAAGAACGCCTTGACGAACCAGGGCATCGGCGGCGGCAAGGGCGGTTCCGACTTCGATCCGCACGGCAAGTCGGATAACGAAGTCATGCTGTTCTGCCAATCATTCATGACCGAACTGTACCGTCACATCGGCGACAAGACTGACGTTCCCGCTGGTGACATCGGTGTGGGTGGCCGCGAGATTGGCTACCTGTTCGGCCAGTACAAGCGTCTGACCGGCGTGCACGAGGCCGGTGTTCTGACCGGGAAAGGTCTGGGCTGGGGCGGTTCTCTGGTCCGTACCGAGGCGACCGGTTACGGTCAGGTCATGTTCGCGCGGTTCATGGCCGAGGATCGCGGAGAATCCCTGGAAGGCCGGACCTGCGCGGTTTCCGGTTCGGGTAACGTGGCGATTTACGCCATCGAAAAGGCTCAACAGCTCGGCGCCAAGCCGGTGACCTGCTCGGATTCTAACGGCTGGGTGTATGACAAGGACGGCATCGACCTGGACTTGCTGAAAGAGATTAAGGAGCATCGCCGCGGCCGGGTTTCCGACTATGCCGCGCAGCGTCCCAGCGCGGAGTTCCACGATTCCGGCCGGGTTTGGGCCGTTCCCGTTGACGTGGCTCTGCCCGCCGCGACCCAAAACGAAATCGATGCCAACGATGCGCAGACCCTGGTGAAAAACGGTTGCAAGTATGTGGTGGAGGGCGCAAATATGCCCTCGACTCCCGAGGCGATTGACATCTTCCAGGCTGCTCCTGGCGTTTCTTACGCTCCGGGCAAGGCCGCTAACGCCGGTGGAGTGGGGACTTCCGCTTTCGAGATGGAACAGAACGCCTCGCGTTCCCGCTGGTCTTTCGAGTATGCCGAGGAACGCTTGGAAGCTATGATGCGCGACATTCACACCGATTGCTTGGCTACCGCCGAGGATTACGGCAAGCCCGGCGACTACGTTTACGGCGCGAACATCACCGGTTTCCGCCGCGTGGCTGACGCCATGCTGGCTCACGGCGTCATCTGATTTTTGCCTGACGGGTAGCTTCGGGGGCATTGTCGCTTAGGGGTCGCTCGCGAGAGGCGAAAGGGGGAGGGCCCCCTCGAAATCGCTGCGTAGCAGCGATTTCTCACCCCCCAGCCTCTGCTGAGTCGCCCCCCGCGCTCCTCGCCCCCAAGTTGCCGAGGTAAAAATCTCGATGAACCGCCGCTTATACTAAAAAACTGCTCGGTATGCCTTATGGCATACCGAGCAGTTTAAACCGGTATCCTTGAATGCTTAAACAGATTCTGAGCCGCTATTGGCCAAATTATCCGGGGCAGATTTGATTTATAGGGGGAGATATGCCGGGTAGCTGCCAATAATGGCAGCTACCCGGCATATCTCCCTAGTTAGCCACGCCCGCGCGGGTATCGAACGAATTTTCCAGCATCGGGTTACAGGTGACGCAGTTGAGCCAGGGCGGCCGCGGGGGATAAATCCGAGGGGAAGTTGAATCCGGCGCGGGGCGACAGCGTCATGCCCTCCCAGATGACCGGCCCATCGACCGAGGTAGAGCGCTTGTACTGCTGGGTCAGGAAGCGGCGGTAAAACACTTCCAGCCATTTCAAGACTTCTTCGCGGGTAAAGTGGCGGCCCTCATTTGACCAGCCGCCCTGGGAGCTGCCCGCGGAACTTTCCGTACCCGTGCTGTCCTGCCCGGTGTCCCCGGCGTCCTGACACGTACACCCCGCGGGTTTGGTGAACGTCGCCAGCGCCAGGAATCCCACCAGGTCAGGGCCTGCTCCCCGCAGCGTGTGGTACAGGAAGAAATCGTGCAACAGGTACGGCCCGATTGACCCCTCGGTAGTCTGGTGACTGGTTTGCCCGCCGCTGTCGTGGTCGGGAATCAGCTCCGGGGTGACATCGGTGGCGATGATGGATTCCACCGTGTCCAGCAAGCCCGCGGGGTCAGCAACTAACTCCCGCTCGATGAGCACCTCGGCGGCCTCGCGAATCAAATCGGGCATCATTGACTTGGGCACGCCGCAGTTCACCGAATAGTGACTCATGTGGTCCCCGACCCCGTAAGTCGTCCACCCCAGCGCGCTTTCGGACAAATCCCCAGTCCCCAGCACGAACCCGCGGCGCTGATTGGCCAGCCGGAACAGGTAATCGCTGCGCAACCCGGCTTGCACGTTCTCAAACGTGATGTCATAGACGGCCTCGCCGTGTCCGGCGGGATGTCCCATCGTTTTCAACATCTCGGTCGCAGTTGGGCGGATATCGATAAGTTCGCAGCTCACCCCGAGCGCGGCGGCGAGTTTTTGGGCGTTGCCTTTCGTGTGTTCCGAAGTGGCGAAGCCGGGCATGGTAAAAGTGAGGATTTCCGGCCCGCAATCGTTGCTGTCGCGAGTGTTTTCAAGGTGCTCCGCCGGCGAAAGCAAATCGTTGTTTTCGCGGTTCGGCTGTGCCGTTTGCCGCGCCGACTCATGCGCTGTCGCGCTGTCGCGCGCAGCTTTAGCCGCGGTTGCGACCAACAGGGCCAGCGTGGAGTCCAGGCCACCGGAAATCCCCAAGATAATGTTCGCATTCCCCAGCGCCTGTAGGCGCCGCACCAGGGCATCTCGCTGTATATCAAAGGCTTCGCGCAGGTCAGCCCGGTAGCGCCGGTTCGTCACGGGAACCAGGGGACGCTGCGCGGGCGGTTCCAGCAGGGGAATCTCGGTATCCAAATCCAGCGCCACCTCGAAGTTTCCGTACCCGGTCAGTTCGGTATAGCCCGGACCGGTGTAGCGCACCGCCCGAGCCAGTTCGGGCAACACGATGTCGGCCAGGGTCAAACCGGCACTGCTCAGATGTGTTTCCGCAGCCAGGACCTGACCATCAGCGGCAACAAATCCGCTGGCACTGTAGGCCCCATCGGTGGAGGATTCACCGTGAGAGCCAATCGTTTGTACGACTGCCAGGTGCAAATCCCGAGAAAGGGCGCGAGCCGCGCGGTGTAGGTGGCGAGTGGAACCGACCGTGTGTGCCGGTGCGGCCAGGTGGGCGATGACGGTGGCAGAGGGCAAGGAATTCCCCGACATGGCGGCGCCGAAAGAGTTGCGAGTATAGAAGCTGACGGGAGCCGGGTTGTCGGCTGCGGCCAGCCGGTTTAGTGAACCGACGACCGGCAAAATATGCAGGCCCGGCAGGTTCGTGGCGGAAAATCCCCAGCTCTGGTCTAAGTCGTCGTGGACCTCTCCGCCCCAGATGGACACCGCTCTCGACACCCCGCCGAGGCGCGCCCCCACGATGGTCACAATCGACAAATCCGCGGTCTGGGTCGCAATCCAGTGCAGCGCCGAAACAGTGGCGTTGGCGACTGCAGTGTTCGCGCCCCAATCCCCGAGAGTGACGCCGGTCAGGCAGTCTTGGGGAAACACCACCAGGGCGGCGTGTTGGGTGGCGGCGGCCCGGGCCAATTCGACGATTTGGCGGGCATTGGCGTGGGGGTCTCCCAGCTGAATCGTAAAAGTCGCGCTGGCTACGCGGGCGATTCCATGAGCATAGATGTTATCCATGAAACCAGTTTAGTCGCCCCGTGCCGCCCGCGGTCTCTCCGCCGCCAATCCGTCGCTTCTCCGATTCGCTGATTCGCCCCCGCGCGCACCACCGACCCGACACGGCCCCCTGACTGACCCTGATGCGCGGACTTGGTACATACCCCCACTTTGGCCGCGCATTCCGCTTAGAATTAACCCGAAAGGGGTACGTGATGGAATACCTGGTACGGAAAACTGCGATAAAACTGGCTGATGGCCGTGATTTGTTCTATTTTGACGATTCTGAGCCCTATGCGTCCGGGTCGGCGACTCGCCGCAGTGATGACCCGCGTCCGCTCCCGCCTCGGTTTGAGTCGGTGGATGGAACGGCGGTGTCGGGCCCGATTATGCGCCGCGACCCGTTGACGGGGGATTGGATTCCGATGGCGGCTCACCGCATGAACCGCACTTTCCTGCCGCCCGCTGACGCCAATCCGCTGGGTCCGGCGCGTCCGGGCGCGACCTACCAAGACGGGGAGATTCCCGACACCGACTATGACGTGGTGGTTTTTGAAAACCGTTTCCCCTCCCTCATGGAAGTTCCCGGCGTAAACAACGCCGAAACTCACCCGGATGGCCAGGACTTGTTCTGTGAGCGTCCCGCCAATGGGCGGTGCGAAGTCGTGTGTTTCGGCCCGGATTTGCACACGAACCTGGTTTCGATGGGGTCGGGCCGGATGCGAACCGTCATTGCGGCCTGGGCGGACCGCACCGCCGCGCTCTCAGCGTTGCCCCAGATCAAACAGGTTTTTGTGTTTGAAAATCACGGCGAGGACATCGGAGTGACCCTGTCGCATCCCCACGGGCAAATCTATGCTTACCCTTACCTGACGCCGAAAACCGCGGCGATGTTGCGCCAGGCGCGGGCGTTGGCGGATAAAACCGGCGACCCCGAGGCGAACCTCATCGCCTCGGTGCGGGACGCAGAAGTCCGGGCTGGGACTCGCGTGGTCGCGGAAAATTCTCACTGGGTGCTCTACGTTCCGGTTGCGGCCCGCTGGCCCATCGAGTTTCACCTGGTGCCGCGGCGTATCGTGCCGGATTTTGCGGCTCTGGACGCGGCTCAGCGCGAGTCGCTGGCCGATATTTACCTGAAGATGATGATTGTGGCGAACCATTTTCATCGCGAGCCGGCCCGCGGCGAGGACGCTCAGCCAGGGGCGTATCTGCCGGTCAACTATATTTCGGCGTGGCATCAAGCGCCGGTGGCTCCCGCGGACGGCCGCGGTCAGCTGGGCTTGCACTGCGAGTTTTTCTCTTTCTTGCGTGCGCCGGGGAAACTCAAGTACCTGGCGGGTTCCGAATCGGGAATGGGCGCCTGGATTTCCGACACGACCCCGGAACGGATTGCCACCCGCGCCCGCCAGGCGGCCCACGAGTGCGTGGAACTTGACGCTTTTGCGGGGCTAGATTACCCCACGACTTTCCACTAAACCGCCACCCGCGGTACGCGCCTGGCAGGTAAACCAAGTCAACCGCCCTTCACAACTCAATCCCCAAACCCACACCACGAAACGAGGCAAAACATGAGCGACGCCAACCCCGCCACCTCCGCCACTCCGGGTAACACTCCGGCCACCCCGAACCAATCCCAGCCGCTATTCTTGAACCCCTACACGGTTGAACAGGGCCGGACCCGCGCTGCCGGCTTGTTCTGGAAAACGTTTGGCGCCGAGCCGGACGGTGTGTTTCGCGCCCCGGGACGGGTTAATGTCATTGGGGAGCACACGGATTACAACGGCGGGGTCGCGCTACCGATGGCCCTGCCACACGCGACTTATGCCGCGATGCGCCCGCGCCCGGACCGCCGGTTACGCCTCATTTCGGCCCAGTTCTCCCCCGGCAGTGAGGCTCTGGAACTGGACTTGGACGAGTTTTCCCGGGGCCTGACGGACGCGATTCCCGAGGACGGTTCGCGCCTGGTCCGCGGCCCGGCGGCTTACGTGGGCGGCACGATTTTGAGTTTGGAGGACGTGTTGGAACGCCCGGGGGCCGCGACCGGCTTCGATATTGCGGTGGATTCCTGCGTGCCGCTGGGGTCGGGGCTGTCCTCATCGGCGGCGCTGGAGTGTGCGGTGGCAGTCGGGGTTGACGCGCTGTGCGGTTTCGGCTTGGCTGATTCGATTCCGGGCCGTCACCAGCTGGTTGACGCGGGTAGGCGGGCGGAAAACTTTTATGTCGGAGCGCCCACCGGCGGGTTGGATCAGGCGGCGGCGCTGCTGAGCCACCCCAATCAGGTGTTCCTGCTGGATTGCCGGACTTTCGAGACGATAGATTTCCCGTTTGCACTGGCCCAAGCGGGGATGGAACTGCTGGTCATCGATACGCGGGCGCGTCATGATTTGGCTGACGGCCAATATGCGGCCCGCCGCCAGACGTGTGAGATTGCGGCCGCAGCGATGGGCGTGGAGTTTCTGGGTGAGCTGGTGGGCGTGCTGCAGCCTGCAGATTTCGACCGGCCGCTGGAAAACCCCGACATTGCTACGATTTTGCCGCGTTTGTCCAAGCGTCTGGGTGAGGGTGAAGCGGCCGCGGAGGTGTTTCGCCGGGCGCGTCACGTGCTGACGGAAATCGTGCGGACCCGCAACTTTGCTTACGAGTTGATGCGTCCCACGGTGGATTGGCGCAAACTGGGCCAAATGATGAACGAGTCTCACGAGTCTCTGCGGGTCGACTATGAGGTGAGCTGCCCGGAGTTGGATTTGGCGGTCCAAGCGGCGCTGGACGCCGGAGCGTTGGGGGCCCGTATGACGGGTGGAGGTTTCGGCGGCTGCGCCATCGCGCTGGTTCACCTGGATGACGTAGACCGGGTCGCGCGTGATGTGACTGCCGCGTTTAGCCAGGCCGGCTGGGAACCGCCGGCGTTCCTGGTAGGTGAGCCTTCCGCAGCCGCCGGTCGGGTTTAGCTCGTACTGAGGACAGCGCAACGCAGACAGCAAAAGGCCGGCCCCGTAAAGGACCGGCCTCGCGTCTCTAAAGTCTTAGTTCAGCAACAAATTCTCAGCCACAGCGGTACTGACGCTTTGCGCCGCGGTCGCGGCTTGCGGTGCGGCAGTGATAGCGGACTGGGTGCTTTGTGTGGCGGCGCCAGCCTGGTCGGGGGTCATCGCAGGACCGCCGAGTTCATCAAGGCTGCCGGTCAAGGAGTTGAACAGCCCGCCCAGAGCGAACGTTTGCGCCGCGATTTGAATCTTGGCGTGGGACAGCAGCAAATCGGCATGTTCCACGGATTTCATCGAAGCGGCTTTGTCGTCCAAGTTAATGGCATTGATTCCGCGTCCGCCGGTGGCCAGCAGGGAGGCCAGGTCGCGCAAATCCGGGGAGCCGACCGCAACGGTCACGCCCGCGCCGTGTGCGCCGGGAGCAATGGAAAAATCGGTGCCGTCCAGGACCGCTTCGCCCTGGTAGCTCGCCCCGTGCAGGGTTTGATCCAGTTTGGCCAGTCCGTCAGCCAGCGCCAAGCGGGCGGAGGGATCGGATTTACCGGCGGCGACGACGCTGTGAATCCACTCCAAGTGCTGCGCGGCGGTGTCCAGGTTTTCGTTGGCGACGCGCAAAACTTCCACCCCGCGCTGGGCGGCTTCTAGCGTCTGGTGGGTCTGGCCAACTTTGGCGGCCAGCGGATTTGCCCGCAAATCCAGGGAATCTACGCGTCTGGGTGCGGCGGCCTCATGTAGAGACTCGGCGTTCCGAGCCGGGGCAGTCCGAGCCGCCTGTTGTAGTGCCAACAGACTGGCATTGGTATTGGTAGTCAGTTGAACAACCATGATGGCCTTCCTTAGCGTCTCATCGTTCCGATAATCCTGGGGACTAGGGGCTTCCTGGGGTTTATTTTGGTGACCAGCCTGGTCGCCAATTCACTACCCATGATAACATCCTGAGAGCAACCTGGGAATAGAGAGTTTTTAATTGTGGGTAAAAAAATTTCTGAAGCAGTCGGTCGGGCCGCGGTTTCCGCTTGGATTTCCGGGGTTTGCGGCGTCTCCGAAGCCGGGTCTGAGGGGACTGTGCCGCCGCGGCATTTTCAGGATTTGATAGGACAATTGTCAGGTTTGAGTGCTGCCGTGCCGCGGGCTACGGTAGCGACCGCAGTTCGGTTTACCCTGCAGCTATTGGAAGCGCGGGCGCCGGGTCAGGCGGTGGAGGTGCGGGTTCCGCCGTTCGGGGCGGTACAGATTCTGCCGGGGACGACGCATCGGCGCGGGACTCCACCGGCGGTCATCGAGATGCCTGCCGAGGTGTGGCTGGCGTTGGCGGTTGGGGTTTTGCCCTGGTCAACGGCTATTTCACAAGGGTTGGTGGCGGCTTCGGGGAATCGTGCCGACTTGGGGGAGTTGTTGCCGCTACGAATCTAACCCGCCGCTTGTGAACATGACGGGGCAGCCGGCCACTTAGGACAGCAACCGCAGGGCGGAAGACGTCGCCGTGTTTGCTTGGGCGGTGAAAGCGGCGACGCCGGATTGGGCCAGCTGCGACATCGTGCGGGTGACCAAGTTCTGAGCCAGGGCGGGGGTGCCGCCGATGGCCGCGCTCAACAGCTTGGAGCTGGAGGTCATCGCGTCTACGGTCGAGGCGGTCGCGTCGCTCAAACCGGTGCGGACTTGGGCGACCGCGTTCTGGGCGATGTCTAGACCTTGTGAGATTGCGGGGTTGGCGTTCGGCGTGGCCAGCAGACCGGCGAAGCCCTGCAGCCCCAGGCCTTCGGTGTTGAAACCCTTGCCGTTGGGTAGGGTGGCGTCAATGGTGATGCGGGCGGTATCGCCAACGGTAAAGGTAGCGCGGAACCGGCCGTCCAGCGTCTTGTGACCGGCGAAAGATTCGTTGTCAGCCAGACTATCCAGGCGCTGTGCCAGCAGTCCGAAGGCTTCGGCCAGTTCGGTGCGCCGAGCGCCGGTCAGGGACTGGTTGGACAGTTCCGTCACGATGGTTTTCATGCCGGCCAGTACTTCATCGGCTTTGCCCAAGGATTCATTGACCACGTTGGCCGTGGTGACTGCGGCTTGGGCGGTCTGGGATTTAAAGTTTTCGGTGGCGACTTCCGCCCGAGTGTTGGCGGTGGGGGAAACCTGTACTTCGTCGCCAAAGTCGTCAACCTTGGCTGTATTGGTGTTGACCTGAGGGTTTGTGGGGGTAACCGGGGCGGCCTTGGTGGCTCCGCGTAGCGCGCTCAGACCGGCGCTGAGACCCGAGGCGTTCGGGTGTGCGGCGGCGAGTTCTTTGGAGGTTGCGGCATTGTTCCACGGGGTGCTTAGGTTATTAGCCCGGTAACTGCCCAAACCATTCAGCTGCATCTACGACTCCAATATCGATTTGTTCGGCATTTAGTAGCCTCGGTGACTTACACCTGGCATATTCGGCAGTTTTCGCCGCCGCATTAGAAATATTACGGACCATTTCTGCAGGAAAACGCCATTTCAGGGAATTGTCAGGACAATTGAACTCGGCGTGTCGCCTTGACCTTTACTAACGCTCGTTGTTGGCGGGAAAAATTACCGCTCGGTAAGGGGAGGAATTATTGCAAATTCGAGGAAAACTCGGATTTAATTCAGCATTTTTTCAGGCGGGGACACACTGTTTGACCCCGGTTCCGTTTCGTTCGCGGTACGCCTTGATGCCGCCCGCGGGGGGTGCGCGAAAACGCGTGGGGTCGGACCTAGTGACCCCCGGCCTTGTGACCCCCGAAAACGGCCGAACCGTTCCCGTCGTGGGGCAACCCGGGAAAATCCCGTATCCCTCGCGCGAGGCAGTCATTGCGAGTACAGTTCTGTACAGATTCTATAAACTTTATTGACCTTTTCATGGTCAAGTTTCACCGAGGAGTTTGCGATGTCTCAGTCAGCAAAGGGAATGGGAATCAAAGTCAGCGAGGGTGGGCCCTACCTGGTGTCCGGCGGGGTACCGCTGCGAGAAGCGCGGATTCATCCTGATGGGTCGGGCTACACCTGGGATCCGGGTCGCGCCCTGCCTCAGGGCGAAACTTACGCCCTGTGCCGCTGCGGATTGTCGCATGACAAGCCGTTTTGTGACGGTTCGCACCGTCAGGCGGACTTCGTGGGGACGGAAACGGCCAATCACCACCCTTATACCGAACGTATTGACATTGTGGAAGGCCCCCAGCTGCGGATGGGTGACGATGGGCGCTGCGCTTACGCTCGGTTCTGTCACGGGCCCGCCGGGGACGCCTGGACGCAGGTCGCCACGGCGCAAACTCCGGCTCAGGTGGCGGCGGCCACCAAGGTGATTGACGAATGCCCGGCGGGCCGTTTGACGCGCCTGGACCCGCAGGGTGCCGTGCTGGAACCGGACTTGGAGCCGCTGGTGGTTATCGCCCAAGACCCCCAAAATGATTGTTCTGCCGGAATTTATGTCCAGGGCGGGATTCCGCTGACGGACGCGAACGGCGAAACTTACCCGGTGCAAAATCGCTACGTGCTCTGCCGCTGTGCGGACACCAAGAACACCCCGTTCTGTGACGCCAGCCACGTGAATATCGGATTCGATGACGGGCATATCAACGCCTGACCCCGGGCGTGCGGCATTTGTCCTGTCATTTGCACAATTGAAATGGGGCTGTTCACATTTCGCCCGCCGCGTCTTACACTAAATTTTGCGGTGTGATTTCGGGGATTGCCGGAATCCGCCCCGCGCGAGGGCAAGGAATGTTCCTCGATGATGGGTCGGCGCGAGGTGTCTGACCCTTCAAAAAGACCCCAAGGATGGTGGGAGCGATGACCACGTTAATTGTGGATGGATACTCCGTCGCCATGTCGCCAGGCATGTCAGCGGCGGGTTTTTCTGCGCCCGACACCGATGATTTTGCCGAGCCTTTTCAGAACCGGTCTGCTGGTACATACTCGTCCGGCACCGAGTTCCGCGCTGATGCGCCTCTGTCACTGGGGGAGTCCTCCGATGCGGATCTTTCCCTCGACTCTCTACCTGGATTTTCCCGTTCCGGTTCACCCGGTGCGTCCGGCACGTCCGATTCTCCCGATTTACCCGGTGCGTCCGGTTCGCCTCGCGCGTCCGGCGCAGCTGGTTCGCTCGGCGCGGATTCCGTTTCCGGTGCGTCCAAGTCTGCGGCGGGGGCCTACTCGCGTTACGCCGTGCTGGTCCCGCTGGGGAGCGCGCCGCGTGCCAACGCTAGCCGCGGAGGAGCTCCGCGCAGCATCACCACCAACGTGATGGCTCTCAATGCTTACCGCTATAACGTGAGCGCGGAACAGATTTTGCACCAATCTCTGCAGCGTCTGTCCTCGGGTAAACGCATTAATTCGGCCGCCGATGATTCTTCCGGCTTGGCGCTGGTTCAGGGTCTGAAAACCCAGGTCCTCGGCAACCGTCAGGCGATTAAGAACGCTCAAGACGGGATTTCCCTGACCCAGACTGCCGAAGGCGTGTTGGGTACGGTTCACGATATGCTCCAGCGAATGCGCCAGCTGGCGGTTCAGGGTGCTAACGACACGTATTCTGTGTCCGCCCGGGTGCAAATCGGTTCTGAGATGGACGCTATCCGCGTGGAAATCGGGCGAATTGGCCAGGTCACCGAGGCGATGGGGCGGCGGATTTTGGGCGGCAAATACGTGGAGCCCGCCGATGCGCTGCGTTTCCAGATTGGCGCAAACGCCTCAGATGCGGAAGTCATCGCCATCACCTTTGTTGATGTCACTGACATCGCCAAGAACCAGATTGGCCACATTCCCCAGGATGCCAACCACGAGGCATTCCAGCGCTCTATCGAGAACATCGATGATCAGATTCAGGTCATTTCCGGGGCGCGTGCCACGCTGGGAGCCTTGATGAATCGCTTCGAACACACGATTAATAACTTGAACGTTTCGGTGGAGAACCTCTGTGCCGCCCAAAGCCGTATGCAGGATGCAGATTTGGCGGCCGAGTCCGTGAACTTTATGCGGGGCCGGATTCTGAGCCAATCGTCCCGCGCGGTATTGTCTCAGGCGCTGTCCGCTCCCCGCGGAGTGCTGTCGTTGCTGAGCGCTGCCTAGCCCAAAATCGGGGTATTTCCCCGGTTTGTCCTGTCCCAGACAAACGAACGATGTGAGTTTATCGGGGAATTTTCCTTGATTGTGCAAACAATTGCAGTAAAATTAAATATCGGAAATGAATTTCCTAAAGTTTCTTGTCTGCCATCCGATTGAGTGGTTTGTCGGACAGGAAGTCTGACGCAAGGCTACCAGGACGGTAAATTGCCGACTGGTCTAATCAGGAGGATTTTAAAATGGCTTTGTCTATCAATCAGAACATCATGGCTATGAATAGCTACCGTAACTTGTCCTTGACCCAGTCCCACCTGGGCAAGTCTCTGGAGAAGTTGTCGTCTGGTTTCCGGATTAACCGGGCTGCCGACGACTCGTCTGGCTTGGCGATTTCTGAGGGCTTGCGCGCCCAGGTTCGTGGTAACAAGCAGGCTGTTAAGAACGCTCAGGATGGTATCTCGGTGGTCCAGACCGCTGAAGGTGCCCTGAATGAGGTTCACGACATGCTCCAGCGTCTGCGTGAGCTGGCTGTGAAGGGCGCGAACGATACCAACGACGCACAGTCTCGTGCCTACGTTGAGCAGGAAATGGCTCAGCTGAAGGAAGAGATTGTCCGCGTTGGCGCGTCGACGAACTTCGATGGCCGCAAGCTCCTGTGGGACGGCGATGAACTTAAGGAGTTTACCGCTGGTAAGGGGGCTGCAGCCATTGATGCTAATGATGCTCAGAAGAATTGGTGGAAGGATGCTAAAGGCGCTAATGACGATAGCACCGGCGTTTTGCAGTTCCAGGTTGGCGCTAATGGCATGAAGGCAGTGGATGACATCGATGTTCAACTCGCTGATCTCGCTAAGCTCATCAAAACGGCTGGCCTTGGCAAGTACGATCGCAGTGGTGAAGTTAAGGCTACAGGTGCCACACAGGTGCTGACCACCCACGCCAAGTTCCAGGCAGAAATTGGCAATATCGATAAGGCTATCTCCGCTGTGTCCAAGCTGCGTTCTGATTTTGGCTCGGTCCAGAACCGTTTCGAGCACACGATTAACAACCTGAATGTGGCGGTTGAGAACCTGTCTGCTTCTGAGTCTCGTATCCGCGACACGGATATGGCTGAGGAAATGATGCAGTTCACTCGCAGCCAGATTCTGCAGCAAGCCGGCACTTCCATGCTGGCCCAAGCCAACCAGGTTCCCCAGACTGTTCTGTCCCTGTTGCGCTAAGCGCTATGACAGACAGGCTGGCCGTAACCCGGCTCTAGCTTATCGGAACCCCCGCACCTGCGGGGGTTCCCCCATTTAACCCCCTACGCGCTTTCCTCCACCCGCACCTTTCTACATCCACACCTGCATCCCCCCGTACCTTCTTCTACCCGTCCCGACCTCGTTTCCTCGCCTCCGCTCCTCGCCCCGCCGGCCCCGCACCGGCCTTGTGCCCCGCACCGCCCAACCTTCCTTGCCCCATTGGTTGGGGCTCTACCTATTTTGCTGCGGGGTCGTCGCTTGGGGGCGCTCGCGAGAGGCGGAAGGGGGAGTACCCCCTCGCGTTTTGCGCGACTATTGTCGCAAAACGCTCACCCCCCAGCCTCTCGCTGAGTCGCCCC
>NZ_CFKZQR010000041.1:0-18814 GCF_985070215.1 Mobiluncus sp.
GCTGGCGTCTCTGGAACTGGAACAGGCCGCAGGCGTGGTACTCCAGAAGCTGAAAGATACCCAGAACAATGCCGAGTTCCTGATGGCTGTCGCCAAGACGACTCCCGCGGAATAGGTTTTCTACTGTTCAAAAGGTTCCCCTCTCGCGTTTGTGTGGGAGGGGAACCTTTTTTTGTGGTGGAGTGTGGCAAAAAATCTGGCAATTGTCAGGACAAATGTTATCAGTGTTACGAAAGTGAAAGTTGAGGCCCATTGTGAAAACAGTGGTTTTTGTTTAAAATCGTTAAATCTGTTGTAGACTGCCGATGGATGTGGTTAGAGTTATAGAAGCTGTTAAGGGAGGCAGGCTTTGCGTAACACAGACCAGTTTGGACGATGGAAGCGTCGCTTGGCGGCGATGAGCGTGGCTGCAGCAATGACGCTGGGGATGGGAACAATTCCCCTGGCCGTGGGTGCCCCGAGTGCTAAACCAGACCGCATCGCCCAACTGGAAAGTGCCATTGCCCGCAACCGGGTGAAAGTCGATGAAGCCCAGTTACACTATGCCCAAACAGCTGAGGATTTTGCCGAGGCTACCGATGCCCTGAATGCGGCCACCACCGAAGCCAGTGAAAGCGCGAAGAAAGCCCAAGCAGCGAAGCGAGAAGCCGATGCAGCCAAAGCCAAATTGGGTCGACTAGCTGTCGCGATGTATCGCCAAAACAGCAGCGGATTATCTGACTTGGCGGCTATTACCGAATCCGACGCCTTCCGCGATGCCGCTTTGAAAGAAGCCGCCACCGATGCTTTGGGTAATCAGGCAGACAGCCAAACTCAGGGATTGATGGCGTTGCAAAATGTTGCCGAAGTTTTGAGCGACAAAGCCAATCGCGCTGCCAAAGCTAAGAAAGATGCCGCAGCCAGCCTGGCTACTACGGAAAAAACCGCTCGTGCTCAGGCTCAAGAAGCCTTGGATGAGCTAAAGAAACTCGAATCTCAGCGGGAAAAAATCATTGTTGAGCTGGCGCGGGAACGCGAAGTGACAATTGCGGAAGAGAAAGCCCGTCAGGAAAAAGTCGAGCAGGAACGTCAAGCAGCACTAGCGGCCGCGGCACAGCGCCAACGTGAAGAACAAGAAGCTCTGGCCGCTCAGCAGGCCGCAGCCCGGGCGGCCCAGCAGGCAGCGGAGCAAAAAGCCCGCGAGCAGGCCGCGAGAGAGCAGGCAGAGCGTCAGGCTCGCCAGCGCGCAGCTTCGGGACAATCGCCGCAAGTGACCTCACAGCCGAGCGTTGTACCCTCCCAGCCGACAACGGCACCAGCACCGACTTCTCAGCCCGCTTTGCCTCCCAGCAACGCCGCGAGCGGGGGATTCGGGCCGAGCTTACTGGAGTGGGCCAAAACGAAAACGGGCCTTCCTTACATTTGGGGAGGAACGGGGCCGGATGGCTACGACTGCTCCGGATTGGTTTATGCGGGGATGAAAGAACTCGGCAAAGGGGTGCAGCGGTCTGCGGCCGCCCAATACAACGCCTACGCCAATGTTCCCTTCAGCGAAAAACAGCCGGGAGATTTGGTGTTTTGGTCGAATAACGGGACTGGTAACGGGGTCTACCACGTGGCCATTTACTCCGGTGGCGACACCATCCTGATGGCGCCTAAGCCCGGTGGTACGGTGGGTACTTTCAACTTCTATAACCAGAATAGGATTATGCCTTTTGTGGCGCGCCTCTAATAGAATGCGTCCATGAGTTCTCTGCCCCCTTTTGTTAGCCCCAAGGGCTCAGAAGTGCGCCTTTGGGAGCGTGATGCTGGGGGTGCCCTAGGTGAAATCCAGCTTGCGGTGCGCCGCGTGCTGCAATCAATAGATTCCCCCGACAGCACTCTGTTGTGTCTGGCGCTTTCGGGCGGCCCTGATTCGCTGAGCTTAGCGGCGGCGCTAATTCGTGTCGCCCTGCGTCATCCTCGCCCGTGGGCTATCAGTTGCCTTACGGTAGACCACGGCTGGCGGCCCGAGTCTGCGGCAGAATCCCAGGCCGCCCTCCGGTGCGCCCACGAACTGGGGTTTACTGCGGCGACAGTGTTGCGAGGGGAGAGGCGTGGAGGCGCAAACGGACCAGAGGGAGAGGCTCGCCTCCTGCGCTGGGGATTGTTGGCCCAGGCAGCTGTTTCTCAGGCCAAAGCCCAGGGGAAGGACCACGCGGTTATCCTCACCGGGCATACGCTTGATGATCAGGCAGAAACCGTCTTGTTACGTTTGGCGCGCGGCTCCTCGCTACGTTCGATTTCGGCTATGAGAGAGTTTGAGTCCCTGGATTGCCAAACCGGCCTACCCTTACGTTTTGCCTGGAGAGAGAAAGATTCCGGTGCTGATGCCGCGGTGGATTTGCGCCTAGCGCGTCCGTTGCTGGGAATTCGGCGGTCCTGCACGCAAGCAGCTTGTGAGCAGGCTGGGCTCGTAGCCGTCAACGATCCGAGCAACCGAATGGAAGGCCCCGTGAAAACTGCCGCTGGTCAGCCGTTACCTCGTGCTGCCATCCGCGAACAGGTTATGCCCGCGCTCGCGGCCGCGCTCGGCCAAGACCCCGCTCCCGCTCTGGCGCGTCTGGCCGGTCAGGCCGCCGCGGACGACACCATACTGGAAATGCTCGCGGGAGAGGTCTTTTGGGAAGTGCTGAGCGACGAGCCCGGCGATGGGGAACCGGGGGACAGTGTGAAACTAGACCTCACGGTCATTGAAGGCTACAAATATCGCGACCTAATCCGCTATTCCGCCCCGGTCTTGCGCCGGGTGGTACGCCGAGCGAGCCTGTTAGCAGGGGCGAGGGTGGATTCCCTTACTGAAGCCCACCTGCGTGGCGTAGTGGACCTGATTCATGATTGGCATGGCCAAGGCTCGCTGGCTCTGCCCGGGATTACCGTGACCCGCCGGGAAGGCTTCTTGGAATTTGCTCGCCACCGCGATGTTTCCGAGCGCGAAAATCTTTCGGATTGAGCCAAATTCTGACGCATTTAGGCAATGCGGAGGGAAAGTCTAAAATAGACATGGGCCAGCAGTAAAACTTTTAGAATGTACCTGCAACTTGAGGGAGGCATGTGATGGACGCTGCAGACATGGGCGCAGACATGGAACGGGTCTTATTGACCGAGGAACAGATTCAATCAAGGCTCGCCCAGATGGCGGCCGTCATTGACAAAGACTACGCGGGCCACGAAATCCTGCTGGTGGGGGTGCTGCGCGGGGCGGTCATGGTGATGGCTGACTTGGCTAGGAAGCTGCACTCGCCCATTCAGATGGATTGGATGGCGGTGTCCTCCTACGGTTCGGGGACAAAATCTTCCGGGGTGGTGCGGATCTTGAAGGACCTTGACACCGACATCAAAGACCGTCACGTCTTAATCGTAGAGGACATTATCGATTCCGGTTTGACCCTGTCTTGGCTGGAGGCAAATCTGCGTACCAGGGGGTGTGCCTCCCTGAACATTGCGACTTTGCTGCGTAAACCCGATGCCGCCAAAGCGGTGGTGAATCCGCGCTACGTAGGCTTCGATATTCCCAACGAATTCGTGGTTGGATACGGTTTGGATTATGCCGAACGCTATCGCAATCTGCCGTTTATCGGGCTGTTAGCACCCCACGTTTACGAAAATTAGCCTCACGGCTATTCTTGGGGGAACACGTAGTCGGGATCGATAGCGTCCAGATGCTGGCGCGCTGTCGCGTTTTCTTCCTGAGCGCAGCGGTACAGGGCTTCGTAGCTGTCCAGAGTATTTTCAAAGTCATGGGGTTGGGCTATCTCTAAGCTCATCTTGCCCATAAACTTGCGTTTTTGCTCGTTTATAGCCAGGTCCTCCAGGTAATCAGAGAGGGCCTCAACATCTCCGGGCTGGAATAGGTAGCCATTGACTCCGGGACGCACCAAGTGCGGCAAACCCACTGCATTCGCCAGGACTACCGGAATGCCCGAACTCAACGCCTCTAAAGTCGCCAAAGACTGCAACTCCCCGGTGGAGGCATTGACAAAAATATCGCTGCGCGCATACCTCTCGATGAGGGCGTCGTCGTCCAGGTAATCATGGAAAGTCACCCGGTCTATGACCCGCAGTTCCGCCGCTTTCCGGCGCAAATCCTCTTTCTTAGTGCCGGTTCCCACAATGTCAAAGTGTAGTTTGGCAGAGGGCTGCAGCAGGGCCAGGGCGGTGATGATGTCGTCTACGTGTTTCTGTTTTTCTAGGCGTCCCACGTACAGAAGGTGGGGAATTGAGTGTTTTTCAGCCTTTTGAGCGGCAGCTTGGTAAATCGGCAGATTCACCCCGTTGCTGATGGAGACGCCACCGCCGAGATGCGCGTGTTCTTTCATGACTGCGATAGCGGTAGGGCTGGGAGCGACCAAGCGATCGGCTCGCTGAAACACGTTTCCCAGGTCCCTCCAGGCCATATCCGCCAGCAGCTTGCTGATGAACTTTGGGACGCAGCAAGAGATGCGGTTAAGGAGGTTTTCCGGAGTGAAGTGGTTCGTGACGATTAACGGTAGTCCCAATTCGTTGGCGTATTTGCACGCGACCCGTCCCACACTGAGGTGAGATTGCACATGTACCACGTCAGGGTTCAAGCCCTGCAGGATTCGGCGCACGGTGCGACTGATTTCCCAAGGCATGCTCATAGAGAAACCGCGGAGATAGGCGAACTCGTGAGAACGCATCCGGTGTTCGGTAATACCCGCCACGTTGGCGATGTACGGCCGGGAAACCGGGGAAGGAGCGATGACATGAACGCTGTGGCCCCGAGCTCGCAGTCCGCGAGCCAGGTTCTGGGAAAAAATCGCATTCCCACTCACATCTGGGGGATATGAATCAGCCGCGATAACAATCTTCATGATGCCCTCTTTGTGGTTAGCGTAAAACTGCGGGAATGCACCCATTTTATAGCTGTTTGGTAGGCTTAAGGTGTTGTACCGGATAACGGAAAAGTGAACATGGACAAGACGAATAAAACTCAAAAGAAAAAACAAATCTCTGGCGGCATAGCGGCTTTTATAGTCATCGCCATCATTGTGGCTTTCATGGTTTTTTCTGCCCAAGGCGGTCCCACTCGCATTACTACTGACGAAGGTTTGACGCTGCTGCGGGGCAACACCGTTGAAAAAGTTGTTATCAATGATGGCACCCAGACCGTCAGTATGGAGTTGACCAAGTCCTACCAACGTCCGCGGGCGTACCTGCCGAAAGACGGTCCCTTCGGGATGAAACCGAATGCTGACGCGGGGAAAAAGGTCTCATTTTCTTATGTTCGTCCCCAAGCGGAGACGGTTGCGAATGCGGTAGCCGACGCGAAACCAAAGAAGGGTTTTGATTCTATCTATCCGGTCTCCTCCTGGTGGGAGTCCATGCTCACTTTGATGGTGCCGATGATTATCCTCTTTGTGGTGTTTTTCTGGTTTGTTTCGCGCATGAGCGGGGGAATGGGTCCCCTCGGAATGGGTCGAGCCAAGCCACGGATGTTCAACAAAGAGGACGAAACGAAAGTGACTTTCGCTGACGTTGCGGGAGTCAATGAAGCTGTGGAGGAATTGGAGGAAATCAAAGAGTTCCTAGCGGAACCTGAAAAGTTCCACAAGCTCGGGGCGAAAATCCCCAAGGGAGTTCTGCTCTACGGCCCTCCCGGCACGGGTAAGACCCTTTTGGCTCGCGCTGTCGCCGGAGAAGCCGGGGTACCGTTCTTTTCTATGAGCGGTTCCGAGTTCGTCGAGATGTTTGTGGGTATGGGCGCCTCCCGGGTGCGGGATTTGTTTGAGCAGGCGCGGGCGGCAGCTCCGGCCATCATTTTTGTTGACGAGATTGACGCGGTAGGCCGCCACCGCGGCACCGGCCTGGGCGGGGGGCACGATGAACGTGAACAAACCTTGAACCAGCTGCTGGTAGAGATGGACGGATTCGACGAACGCACCAACGTCATCATGATTGCCGCCACAAACCGTGCCGACGTACTCGATCCAGCTTTGCTGCGCCCCGGTCGTTTTGACCGTCAAGTAGCAGTTGAAGCGCCGGATCTAAAGGGACGCGAAGCGATTCTGGCGGTTCACTCGAAGAATAAGCCCCTGGCTCCTGAGGCAGATATGAAATCACTGGCCAAACGCTCCCCGGGATTCACCGGCGCGGACTTGGCCAATGTTTTGAACGAAGCGGCCTTGCTGGCGGCACGACACAGCCGGGAAATCATCACCGCTCAGGATCTCGATGAAGCGGTAGACCGGGTTATTGCCGGACCCCAAAAGCATTCCCGGATTATGAACGACCACGACAAACTGGTCACCGCCTATCACGAGGGTGGCCACGCCTTGTGCGCTGCGGCATCTAACTATTCCGACCCCGTGACGAAAGTGACGATTCTGCCCCGTGGACACGCCTTGGGCTACACCATGGTCATGCCTACCGAGGATCGCTACTCCGAAACCCGTAATCAGTTGTTGGACCAGCTAGTTTACGCCATGGGAGGTCGAGTCGTAGAGGAAATCGTGTTCCAGGACCCCTCCACCGGGGCGTCTAACGACATTGAAAATGCCACCGCTATCGCCCGCAAGATGGTGACCCGCTGGGGCTTGTCGGCCGGGCTGGGGGCGGTTCGTTACGGCAGCTCCCACGATGAACCTTTCGTGGGTATGGATTACGGCAAAGCGCAGGAGTATTCCGATTCCACTGCCCATGTTATCGATGCGGAAGTGCAAGCTCTAATGGAAGCCGCCACGCGAGAAGCCTGGTCCATCATTACTGAGAATCGTGACATTTTGGACACGCTGGCACGCCGCTTACTGGAGGAAGAAACTCTGGACGAGAAAGCCTTGGATGTCGTCTTTAAGGATGTTAAGAAAGCGCCGCGCCGTGCCGTCTGGCAGTCGTACGAGGGCTTGACCTCTGATGACCGCGGACCCATCGAGATTCCTGAAGCCGTGAGGATTCGTAACGCCAAAGCTAGCGCGAAACCAGGAGAAAGTTTTGCTCTGGACGGCGCCGACCGCCCGTTGGCAGATTCTGGGATTGGAGGGACCGTGCCGTTTGGGCAGGGGGAAGTGAAAACTGAGGAAAGCCCGGCAGCTTCACAACCTAACATCGCAGCTCCGGCTGATTTGAGTCTGCCGATTCCTCCGGCCAGGAAAGAACACGAGGTGCGCATTCTCGACGACACGGACCCGTTGCCTCCAAGTGAAAACCCGACCGCGGAACCTTTACCGCCAGCACCTAGTGAGAAAGAAAACAAATGAACGCGACCTATGACCCTGAAGGGTTGACCCGGGCAATCCGGGATCTGTTGGTGGCCGTGGGGGAGGACCCCGACCGTGAGGGCTTGCGCGAAACCCCGGACCGGATGGCTCGCTCTTTTGGGGAGTTGCTGCAAGGCTACCAGGAGGATCCACGAAAGCATCTGGAGCGAATGTTCCCGGTGGAACACAACGACCTTGTATTGGTCAAAGACATTCCGTTCAACTCCATGTGTGAACACCACCTGCTGCCGTTTGTTGGTCTGGCGCACGTGGGATATATCCCGCAGGGGAAACGGGTTACGGGACTGTCCAAGCTGGCGCGGCTGGTAGACGGTTACGCCCACCGTTTGCAGGTGCAAGAACGCCTGACCCAGCAAATCGCTGATGCGATGTGGGAGGTGCTCCAACCGCAAGGGGTCATCGTGGTGTTGCAGGCTGAGCATATGTGTATGACGGTGCGCGGGGTAAAGAAGCCGGGGGCGCGGACCACGACTTCTGCAGTGCGCGGGGTGATGGAACAATCCAGCACGACGCGTTCTGAGGCCATGAGTCTCATTTTGTCCGCGGATTAAGACGCTGCCAATAATCGGTTTGGATTCTGCCCGAGCCGGTTCAGAAACGAAACAGGAAAGAGGAATCGGGGATGACTATTGCAGCCCAGACACAGCCTGAGCCCTCGACATCAGCGCTGCCGGACTATCTGCAACCGGAGCGCACCTTGGTGATGGGGATTTTGAACGTGACCCCGAATTCCTTTTCGGATGGTGGAAAATGGCTTGATCCGAGTCAGGCGGTGACTCACGGTTTGGAAATGGTGGCACAGGGAGCTGACCTCATTGACGTGGGGGGTGAATCGACCGCGCCGGGTCGCAAGCCCGTAGCAGTCGAGGAAGAAATTGCCCGTATCCTACCGGTTATTGAGCAGTTGGTTGCGGCCGGGGTGACTGTCTCAGTGGATACCCTGCACGCGAAAACCGCTCAGGCGGCCGCGGCGGCAGGAGCCAGCATTATAAACGATGTTTCAGGCGGTATCGTGGACGACTCCATGTTTGCCACTATCGCCGGGCTACAGCTTCGCTACCCGCAGCTGAGCTATATTTGCCAGCATTGGCGGGGTAGCCCGGAGGTAGCTAACCAGTTGGCGGTTTATGACAATGTTGCGGTGGAAACCTGGAATGAGTTGGAGCGTCGCCTGGAGCTGATGCGCCACAGCGGCATTGATATGAGCCGGGTCATTATCGATCCTGGACTGGGTTTTTCCAAGGTCGGTGAGCAGGATTGGGACGTGTTGGCTAACCTTGACGTGTTTTTGCACCGTGGCTACCCGGTGTTGGTCGGCCCGTCACGAAAGCGATATCTAGCAGATTTGGAAACGGTGGCGAGTGACCGTCATCCTCGCGACGATGCCACCGCGGCAGTTTCCATGTTTTGCGCGCTTCACAAGGTTTGGGCGGTGCGCGTACACAACGTAGCCCCGGTAGCGGTGGCCGTCCAGGCGGCAGCCTTCCTTGATGCCCACCATCATCCCTGTTGAGAGGCGGTTTTGAAGATGACTTTACATGATGCATCCATGTCGAATTCTCTAGGGGGAATCTCCAGGCGCTCTGTTGACGTGGTTGACCGTTTGGATGGGCTGGATTCCATCACGCTGCGCGGGATTTTCGCGCGGGGCATTCACGGAGTTTTGGAATCTGAGCATCACGCCCCCCAGGATTTTTCGGTCGACCTCACCCTATGGTTCGATTCGCGGCGGGCTGCCAGTTCGGACGATGTGGCCCACACCGTTGATTACTCGGTCGTGGCTGAAAAAATTGTCGCGGTCATTGAAGGGAAAAGCGCCTCCCTGATTGAACGTCTGGCTACGCACATCGCCCTGTCCGTGCTGGAGGATTCGCGCATTGCAGCGGTCCAAGTCACCTTGCATAAGCCTCATGCCTGCATGGACGTGCAATTCGAAGATGTGGCGATAAGCATTTTGCGCACGCGGGCGGATTTTGCAGCGCACCTAGCTGATTTTCCAGCCAATCTGACCCTGCGTCCCGAGCAAGCCCGCCCCGCAGTTTTGGCTTTGGGGGCAAATCTGGGCAATCCGCTGGGAACCTTGCGAGAGGTAGTGGCCGCCCTGCAGTCTGCTCCGGAGTTTGAACGGGTGGAAGTCTCGCCCTTGGCTCGGACCCGTCCAGTGCTGCAGCCCGGCGCCGCCCCGCAACCTGATTATTACAACGCGGTCGTGCGAGTGTGGTCGCGTCTGTCCGCTGCCGAGTTGTTAGATTTGGCGCATCATCTGGAAGATACTCACGGGCGGGAACGTCCCTATCATTGGGCTGCGCGTACTTTGGACGTTGACGTGATTGACGTTAAAGGGGTATCTTCAGAGGACTCTCGCCTGGTCTTGCCCCACCCGCGAGCCGCTACTCGAGCGTTTGTCCTGGTGCCCTGGTCTCAGCTCGACCCTCACGCGACTCTGGAGGGTCGCTCCGTCTCCAAGCTCGCGGCTTGGGCACAAGACGTCAACGGAATCGTGAATCTGTGGACGGACTGGCTGGCGACCGACCCGGAACCGGAACAGACCGCACCGAACCCCCCTTCTGCACCCGCTTCCCCGGCCGCCCCCGACGATTCCCCGCTGGCTGAGACACAGGTCGGGGACCACGATGCTTTCGGTCTGCCGTCTTGGCAAGCTGCCCTGCCCCAAGCGGAGGCGCGGCTGCGCGTGGTCGACAATGACACCGAAATCGACATTATTCGTCAAGATTACAGCCCATCCGCCGGGGATTCTCCTTCCTCCGCTCAGTCCGAGCTGCCGGCACCACAGTGGCAGCGTGTCAGGAAGCGGCGGCACTGATGAGCCACACGAAACCCATCGTTCTGGTGCTCTTGACCGTGGTGGTGGGAGCCCTAAGCGCCTCGTTGTTGAATTTTATGTACAACCAAGGCGCCTCGTTGCCGCGTGACGGTGCGGAGTTTGGTTTGGTCGCCCTGATTATTTCCCTCTTGAGTGCCTGGTTGGCGGCGCACGTGCAGAGACTCAAGAAGCGTCAGGCGACCTGGATGAGCGCGGTGGGGGCCGCTCGGGTGGCGGAGCTGTCTCTCGCCCTGTCGCACACCGGTGCTATTTTCTTGGGCTATTTTGGGGCGCAGACCATCTTTATCCTGGCAAACCTGGGAAACGATGCTCTGGCAGAGACATTATGGAAAAAGATTGTGGCGGTTATCGGCGCGGTATTGATGGTGGTAACCGGGCTGGTCATCGAAAAAGTCTGCACCATTGACCCGGAGGATCCGAATTCTCAATCCTCGCCCGGAGCGACCCCGGAAGCAGCTTAGATGCGTGGGGCAAAAGCCTCTCAAACCGGCGCTGGCATCAGTTTGTTTGCGCATCGTCAACCAAGTAACCCGCAGCGAACAGCAGGGAAATCGGGATAGCTTGACGGGTATGAGCCAGTTTCACCCCGGACTTACGGCGACGCTCGCCACGGCGGAACAGCCAGAACTCAAGCCAAATACTGCAACCCAGTAATACTGTTCCGAAAGCTCCCAGAAGTATCAGCACGCGCCAATCCAGGTTTTTCGGATCAAACTTCACGTTGTCGCTGGTCATTTCCCACGCCTCTTGGTCGGGACTTTCCGAGGCAATGTCATCACGTACTGCGGTTACAGTATCCCGTGCCACCAAAGCGGTCAAAGCCGTCAAAGCGGGGATAATACCCAGGCGCACCAAGGCTCTCGGTTTCTTTTCCGTAAATAAATCCGGGGAGGCGTACCAGGCAAAGGTCAGCAGGGAACCGATGCCGGTGATAGCGAGTTGATGGGGGGTAACAATCTGGCCATGTGAACCCCGGCCGGAGGACTCGTGCCTTGTGGACGCGCTCATGAAAACTCCTTCGTTTTGACAAAATTCTAACAACTAACGGCGTGGACTTTCGGGTTTTGCGTTTCTAAGCCGTAACTTAGGAGCATGGTGGACACTGGCACAGACAAACAACGCGCGGCGAAACAGTCGCGCTCTACGGTGTCCCCAAACGGTAGGAAATCCGGAACCACCACAGCGCGTAAATCACCATCCAGGACCACCGGAAAAACGCCGAAAAACCATGGAAAGCCGCGTCCACCAAAGTACACTGAGGCCCAAATTCGGCGCAACCGTCTGATTGCTCTGGCGATTGTAATTCTGGCAATCGTGGGAATGGTGTTAGCGATTCGTGAGGTCGCGGCCGCATTTACCCGGTGGCAAACCGCCCAGGCGGCCGAGGCTAAGGCTTATCAAATGCGGATGGAAGAACGCACTTTTCCCCCACCGAAGCCCTGCCCGGACAACTCCCTGGAAATTGCACTAACTCATCCCAGCGCTGTGATTAATGTCGGGGCTGGGGATCAGGCCGAAATGACTGTGCACAACACCGGTAAAACCGCCTGCACCGTGATGATTGACCCCGCGAAGGTAGGGATGCAAATCATTTCGGGCAACCAAATCATTTTCCACTCGACTAGCTGCCAACCCACGGATGCCCCGACCCAGCAACTGTTGCTGGACCGTGGCATGACTTGGAAACAAACTCTGAACTGGGACGGTCTGGTACATAACGCGGATTGTTCGCCAGCCAGTAACGTCGCAACTGCCGGTACTTATCGCCTCAACGCGGTGTGGAATGGAGCCGTTACCGGGCCAGAAACCGTCTTTGCTCTGCAGGATCCGCCCCCCGATCCCACCCCGGCGCCGGAAAATCCGCCGGAAACCAGTAACGAAAACCCCGCGAAAACAGTAGGATAAAACCATGAACGACGCGCAGAGATTCCGGGAAGTGATTACCATGTTGGCTCCGGGCACCGAGCTGCGCGACGGACTCGATCGGGTCATCCGGGCTCATGCCGGCGCCCTAGTGGTTTTGGGCTACGAGGACCACATCAGAAGGATTTGTTCGGACGGCTTTGAGTTCGATATTGATTTTTCGGCTACGCGGCTGCGGGAACTGTGCAAAATGGATGGCGCAGTCATCATCGACCCAAATAAATGGCGGATTCGCCGCGCTAACGTCCAGCTGCTTCCAGATCCTTCCATACCCACGACTGAATCCGGGATGAGACACCGCACCGCCCACCGTGTCGCGGTGCAAAGCGGCAACCCGGTCATTGCCGTATCACATTCCCTCCGGGCCATTTCGCTGTATCTGGGCAATAAACGCTACGTCTTGGAGGACCCGGAAACCCTGCTGACTCGTGCGTCTCTGGCGATTGACACCTTGGAAAAATATCGGATTCGTTTGAATGAAGTCTCTGACTTGTTGACCGCCATGGAAATCGATGACATGGTTACTGCTCGTGACGTGGCGCTGGTGGTGCAACGTCAAGAAATGGTGCGCCGGGTCGGACATGAAGTTTCCGATATGCTCATTCAGCTGGGTGAACACGGGCGTCTGCTGAAAATGCAGCAATCCGAGCTGATGCGCGGCTTTGCGGTGAACCGTTCCCTGTTAATTCGTGACTATATCCCCGATGAATATTCAGAGGAAAAAATCGTGAATCGACTGGGTGAACTGGACGATGCGGAACTGTTGGATTTGAGCCTGGTGGCCCGCATTATAGGGGTGAACGGGATGGGTTCGGAAATCCTCGAGATTCCTTTGAGCGCCCGCGGTTTGCGGATGTTGGCGCGGATTCCGCGTCTTCCCGCCCATATCGTCGAGGCGATTACGCGCCGGTGGGGGACCTTGTCTGAATTGCTGGAGGTTTCCACCGAAGAACTGATGGAAATCGATGGAGTAGGACCGGGACGCGCCCAAATTATTCACGACAGTCTGGAACAGGTCGTGGAAAACTCGGCTTTGGAACGAATTACCTCGCACTCCTAAACCCGCCTCGGTGACGGTGTCTCGCTAGAGTTCTTCCGGCCTATTTTTCCGACGAATTCGCTTCACGAGGGCGCTAATACCCCAAACCGTTACCGTCACCATGGTGCCGAGACCCAAGCCAAGCAACATAGCTAATAAGGTTTCTGTGAGCCAAGCACCGGCCGCGCCAGCTACCGGCAGAGTACTCGCTACCGCGTGACCACAAGCCTGCATGAATCCAAATATGAGAGGCATCCCCAGTTCAGCTAGTCCGCTAAAGAACAGGTGTCCTCCCACCCACAGCATCGCCGCAACCCCGACTGTGGAAAGAATCTTGAGGACAGCGGGCATCAGGCGAATCAGCATCAGCCCAATGACCTGGGAGACTTTGTGATGGGTGCGGCTCAGCGCCAAGCCCACGTCATCCATTTTTACCAGTAGCGCAACCACTCCATAGACCAGCGCTGTAATCAGGATAGCTACCACAATCAGGGCTCCGATTTGCGTTGCCAGGCTCTGCGTGCGGACCTCATTTAGGGCCACCACCATAATTTCGGTGGACAAGATGAGGTCCGTGCGGGTGGCTCCCCGGACGATGCGTTTTTCTTCCTCCGCGGCGTTAGTTGAGGTTGGAGCGTTGTCGACAGCGCCAGTCTGGTGGTGGAAGATCTGGCCCAAAATTTTTTCGGCGCCTTCAAAACATAAATATGTCCCTCCCACCATCAAGATGGGGGTGAGGGCGGCGGGCAGAAAATAATTCAACAGCAGCGCAACAACCAGGATTCCGGCTTTATTAATGATTGAGCCGCGGGCAATCTTGGCGATGACCGGAAGTTCTCGTTTCGGGGCTATCCTCGCTACGTACTGGGGAGTGACGGCAGTATCGTCAATCACGACCCCAACGGCCTTGCCGCTGGCCCGGGCCGCCACTCCCGTCACGTCGTCAAGCGAAGTGGCTGCGGCTTTCGCCAGAGCCGCCACGTCATCCAGTAGCGCCAACAACCCAGCTGACAATATTTACCTCCCCAAATCGGTTTTCAGTCTAAACGTATTCCCGCCAGACTCGCGACCGGTGCAATCATTACCCGCCGCGTTACTCCAGTTCACCAGCTCATTTCTGTGGCAAATCCGGGCTTTCAGGGTGGCGGCGCATTTGTAGCACGATTAGTGTCGTGGCGACCAAGCAAACGAGGGCGGTCAGGAAAGAACCTTCCACCCCGACGCTGCCGCCGGTAATCCACTCGGGGCCGACGAAAGTCCCTTGTAAGAGCCCGCGTTGTTCCCCGGTACCGGACACAATCGACCCCCAAAAAGAGCCCTGCATCGCGTTCCATCCAAAGTGCAGCCCGATAGGAAACCACAGCCGGTGTTTCCACAGGTAGGCCGCTCCCAGCAGCGGTCCACCGCTGAGAGCCAGGGCGACGACGCCCATTCCAGTCATGCCGGGATTCATCAGGTGTAGCCCTCCGAACACTACGGTGGACATGGTGATGGCCCACACCGGCCCCCAGGCTCGGTCAAAGAGCCGCACCATTACCCCGCGGAACAGCAGTTCTTCCCACACGCAAGACATGAGACCCATAGCTATGCCCAGACCCACGCCGGGTTCGATACTGACCTTTACCAGCTGCCAGTGCCCGCTGGCCCACAAGATCAGCATCGGCAGGCTCACCAGCACCGCCCCCACAGCGATTCCCGCCAGGGTTTCAGGCAATGCTGGTTTGATCGCGAGCTCCGACACTCGGCGTTTCGCAAACAAGCCCACCAGGAAGCGGTACACGGCAGTCTCTGCGATGCACAGAATCAGACCGCAAAACCCTAGCGCTAGAGGCGCGTCAAAAATTCCCTGGGGAGAGTTGCCGGTGCCCGCCACGGCATCGTAGATATTCAATGCCAAACCGGTAACCACCAGGTAGACCCCAATCAGCGCCAGGGGCAGCAAAGTCGCTTGCATCCACACGCCCTTTTCCCCGGCCAAGCGTGCTTTGGCGGTACTTGCAGCTGCCAGGGGACTGTCCGCGGCGTGTTCGTTAGGCTCGGTCGGGAGTATCTGGTTCATATTTTCATTTTACTGCAGCCAGATTTGGTCCGCCTCACGACCGGTTTTGTCGCGGCTGCGCTGTTTTGGTAAGATTGCTCCTTGGTGTCTGTTTTTAGTCACCCAGAGTCGTGCGAAGAAACTCGCGCGAACAGCGGGCTCGCTCCGTTCGAGCTCCGGACGCATCCTAAAATGCCGTTCTTGAACCAAGGACCCAAAGGAAGGCGGACCGGCCCCCGGACGGTACAGCTATGTCCGCGGGGCGGCTACAAAGCCTTAGATTCCAGACAAATTCAAGAAACGGAGTTACTGTGCCTACCATTGAACAACTCGTCCACCAAGGACGTACCAGCAAGCGCACGAAGTCCAAGACCCCGGCCTTGGCAGGCTCTCCGCAGCGTCGTGGCGTGTGCACTCGTGTGTACACCACCACCCCGAAGAAGCCGAACTCGGCTCTGCGTAAAGTCGCTCGTGTGCGTCTCTCTTCCGGCATCGAAGTCAGCGCCTACATTCCCGGCGTTGGCCACAACCTTCAGGAACACTCCATCGTGCTGGTGCGCGGTGGCCGTGTGAAGGACCTTCCGGGTGTGCGCTACCACATCGTGCGCGGCGCTCTTGACACCCAAGGTGTGCGCGACCGTAAACAGGGTCGTTCCAAGTACGGTGCGAAGAAGGAGAAGAAGTAAGAATGCCTCGTAAAGGACCGGCGCCTAAGCGCCCACTCATTGCAGACCCGGTGTACAACTCTCCGCTGGTCACCCAGCTCGTTAATCGCGTCCTGTTGGACGGTAAAAAGTCCGTGGCTCAAAGCATCGTCTATGGCGCGCTGGAAGGCGTAGCTCACAAGACCGAGCAGGACCCCATCGTGGTACTCAAGCGTGCCATGGAAAACATTCGCCCGCATCTGGAGGTTCGTTCCCGTCGTGTCGGTGGGGCAACTTACCAGGTTCCGGTGGAAGTCAAAGCCTCTCGTGCGACCACTCTGGCGCTGCGTTGGCTGGTGGATTTTTCCCGTCAGCGTCGTGAAAAGACCATGACCGAACGTCTCATGAACGAAATCTTGGATGCTTCCAACGGCTTGGGTGCCGCGGTGAAGCGCCGTGAGGACGTTCACAAGATGGCTGAAGCTAACCGCGCCTTTGCCCACTACCGCTGGTAGTCGCCGGGCAGTCGCTCCTGTAAGTTCCGGATGTAAACCCGCTCCGAGTGACTTATAGAATTATTAAGAAATAACAAACACTAACGAAGGGACACGCCCGTGGCACTTGACGTGCTAACTGACCTCAAAAAGGTCCGCAACATTGGCATCATGGCACACATCGATGCTGGTAAGACGACCACGACGGAACGCATCCTGTTCTACACCGGTATCAACTACAAAATCGGTGAAACGCACGATGGCGCTTCGACTATGGACTGGATGGAACAGGAACAAGAACGCGGTATCACCATTACCTCCGCGGCCACGACCTGTTTTTGGAACAACAATCAGATTAACATCATCGACACTCCCGGACACGTGGACTTCACCGTTGAGGTGGAACGTTCCCTGCGCGTCCTTGACGGTGCGGTAGCGGTGTTTGACGGTAAGGAAGGCGTGGAACCGCAGTCCGAAACCGTGTGGCGCCAGGCTGACAAGTACAACGTGCCGCGTATCTGCTTCATCAACAAGATGGACAAGCTGGGCGCGGACTTCGACTTTTCGGTCCAGACCATCATTGACCGCTTGGGGGCTCGTCCGGTAGTGATGACTTTCCCGATGGGTGCGGAATCCGACTTTGTCGGCGTCGTTGACGTTTTGCGTCAGCAAGCCGTGTACTTCCCTGAGAAAGACGCCGACGGTAACGATACCAAGGGCGCCGTTGTCGAATACAAAGACATTCCCGCGGAATACCAGGACAAGGCCGCCAAGTACCTGGAGACCGCTACCGAAGAGGCTGCCGAGGCCAGCGATGAGCTGATGGAAGCCTACCTTGAGAACGGTGAACTGAGCGTCGACCAGATTAAGCAAGGAATCCGGGCGCGTACCGTCCGTTCCGAGATTTACCCGGTCTATGGTGGCTCCGCCTTTAAGAACAAAGGCGTGCAGCCCTGCTTGGACGGGGTTATCGACTACCTGCCCTGCCCGTTGGACGTGGAGGAGGTTCGCGGTTTCCGTCCCGGTCACGAGGAAGAGGGCGAAACCGAATCCCGCAAGCCTGACGAGAACGAGCCGTTTGCCGCTTTGGCTTTCAAAGTAGCCGTGCACCCGTTCTACGGCAAGCTGACCTACGTGCGCGTGTACTCCGGGAAGGCCGAACAAGGCACCCAGATTTACAACTCCACTAAGGGAAAGAAAGAGCGCGTGGGCAAGCTGTTCCAGATGCACTCCAACCACGAAAACCCGGTGGAAGTTGCGCACGCTGGTCACATCTACGCCTTCATCGGCTTGAAGGAAACCACTACCGGTGACACGTTGTGTGCCATTGACAAGCCGATTGTGCTGGAATCCATGACCTTCCCCGAACCCGTGATTCACGTGGCGGTGGAACCGAAGTCAAAGGCCGACCAGGAAAAGATGGGTATCGCCATCCAGAAGCTGGCCGAAGAAGACCCGACCTTTACCGTGCGTTTGGACGAGGAAACCGGCCAGACCGTTATCGGCGGTATGGGCGAGTTGCACTTGGACATCATCGTGGACCGGATGAAGCGCGAGTTCAAGGTGGAAGCTAACGTCGGCAAGCCCATGGTGGCTTACCGCGAGACCATCAAGAAGAAGGTCGAGAAGGTCGAATACACCCACAAGAAGCAGACCGGTGGTTCCGGCCAGTTCGCGAAGGTGTTGGTCACGTTCGAACCGTTGAGTGAGGAAGAACGGGGCGAAGGCAAGACCTACGCTTTCGAAGACAAGGTCACCGGGGGACGCGTCCCGCGCGAATACATTCCTTCCGTTGACGCGGGCATCCAGGAAGCTATGGAATCCGGCGTTTTGGCCGGCTACCCGATGGTGGACGTGAAGGCGACGTTGGAGGACGGCGCTTACCACGAAGTCGACTCATCGGAAATGGCTTTCAAGATTGCCGGCAACATGGTGTTCAAGGAAGGTGCCAAGAAGGCGAACCCCGTCATCTTGGAACCCATCATGGATGTGGAAGTCCGCACCCCCGAGGAATACATGGGCGACGTCATCGGCGACCTGAATTCCCGCCGCGGCAACATCGCCTCCATGAACGACGGCCAGGGCGTGAAGGTTATTCGCGCCAAGGTGCCGTTGTCAGAAATGTTTGGCTACATCGGCGACCTGCGTTCCAAGACCCAGGGCCGCGCGGTGTTCACCATGCAGTTCGATTCCTACGCCGAGGTTCCGCGTTCGATTTCCGAAGAAATCATCGCCAACAACCGCGGTGCGTAAGGGTTCTTTTCCTTTTTGGTAGTGTCCCTGGCGCGTAGCCGGGTGCGTCCTGAAAGCCGCTGGGGACACTCCAGGAAAAACCCGCAAAAATCCGCAAGAAGAAAAATCAAGAAAAACCCAGGTAGGAAAATCCGTAAGATAGTGGTAATCTGACATCTGCTTATTTATTACGGAGCAAAACTACCTAAAGTCCAGGAGGAAAGAAAGAAGTGGCACAAGGCACTTATACTCATGACAAGCCGCACGTTAACGTCGGCACCATTGGTCACGTCGACCACGGCAAGACTACTTTGACTGCAGCTATCACCAAGGTGTTGGCTGA
>NZ_CFKZQR010000042.1:0-18763 GCF_985070215.1 Mobiluncus sp.
CAAAATTAATTTTCAAAATGAATTAGGCAGTCACCCGTAACGAAATAAGGCCGCAAAGATTTCAGGCTTTACCGCGAAAACTAGCGAATCGGGAAGCCCGCCGCGCTGAGAGCAGCTTTAACTTCAGCGACTGTAATCTCACCGAAGTGAAAGACGGAAGCGCCCAACACCGCATCCGCCCCGGCTTGTGCGGCCGCCACAAAATGTTCAACACTGCCCGCCCCGCCCGAAGCAATAAGGGGAACGGGACAGACCGGACGCACCGCCTGCAGCATCTCAATATCGAAGCCTGCCTTGGTGCCGTCAGCATCCATCGAGTTCAACAACACTTCCCCGGCTCCGCGTTCACAAGCCTGACCAATCCATTCCAACAGGTCAATCCCGGTCGATTGTTTGCCTCCATGCGTGGTGACTTCATATCCCGAAGGGGTGCGTACCCCACCCTGGACCCGCCGGGCATCGGCCGACAGCACCAACACCTGCACCCCGAAGCGGGACGCAATCTCGGTAATGAGTTCCGGGCGGGCAATCGCGGCGGTGTTGATACTGACCTTATCGGCACCAGATTTCAGTAACCGTTCCACATCGGCAACGCTGCGCACGCCCCCGCCGACCGTTAGGGGTACAAAAATTTCACGAGCGCACTGCTGCACGACTTCCGCCATCGTCGCCCGACCCTCCACGGAGGCCGACACGTCCAGGAACGTGATTTCGTCCGCTCCGGCCGCGCAGTAGCGCGCCGCCAACTCGACCGGGTCTCCTGCATCGCGCAAATTTTCAAAGTTGACACCTTTGACTACGCGGCCCGCGTTTACGTCCAAACAGGGAATGACACGCACGGTTAGGGTGTCGCTGGCATAACGATTCGGCATTTGTCACCTCAGGATTCTTTCGTCGCTTCGGGATTATTCCAAGCCGCTAAAATGTCTACCACCAGGATGGTCGCCTGATTGCCAGAGCCTTCGGCGGGCGGCACCTCCAGGAGCATCCGCGAACCAATCTTGCGGTCCACAATGCCGCGCGCCACCCCCTGCTGCACTTTATCATCAAGTTTCAGCTTCACCGGCTCGGACCAGTGGTCTTTCAACAAAGCAGGTGGATTCGAGTAAGAAAATTCTTGATATTTCACCAGTACGGTTTGGCCAGGACCAACCGTCGCCCCGGAGCCGGTAATCAAGGGGTAAGAACGAAAATCGCCGCTAAAGTCCGAAAGAATCGCCAGGCGCACCTGGCCCTGGTCTTCGCTTACGGACAGCCCAGCATCGGGCGGCAAGGCTGCCATCTGGGAGTTCAGGGATGTTGGGATGATATCAATAACCCCGATTTCCATGGTGGATGTACCCTGTTGTTCGACAGGTTGTTTCAACAGATAGCGCGAGCCTTCGGTGGCGCCGCGCACTGCGTTATACAGTTCCGTACCAAAGACCTTGGCCGAAAGCGGGCCGACCAGCACGGATTCATCGCCAGAGGTGGACTGCAGTTTCCCGGTCATTCCGGAAAAGACCGTGACCCGCAACGCTACGATGGAATCATCTTTAATCTGTTGTCCCCTGCCTTTTATCAAAAGTTCGGTGGAACTTTTTTCCAGAGGGATGGGTTCGGACAGAGTCAGCACGGGTTGGGCGCCAATTGCTCCCAAGACTTCGATTTTTGATTTCGCGGGGTCGCTGACGGCCACGGCACTGCGGTACCACATAATCAACAGCAACAATGCCACGCTTAGCGCCAGCAAAATCCCCAAGGTGAGAGCAATCGGAACGACTTTCGTTTTCGCCAACGGTTTCGGGGTCCGGGGTAAAGATGCGGCACGCCGGAGTTTTGCCGCTCGGCGGGGACTGTGAGTTTTCGGTTTTTTCGATTCCGCTCCAGCCAGGTTTTGTACATCTTCACGCCGCAAACTGACCGTGGGCACGACTTCGGGAGGAAGGTTCAAGACCGAGTCTCGCACCGGAGCTTCTGGTGGAGCAGCTATCTGAGCTGGCGTATCCGCAACAGCTAGAGAGGGGGCTGCTGGCGCTTCCGGGGACACGACAGGCAACGCAACGTCAGACTCGGCAGGTACGGGACGCGAGGTGAAATCCGGTTGATGGGAGGCCGCGGCGGGAGTTTGCACTCCCTGGCGTACCGCCGAGCGAGCGGCTCGGCGCGGCAACGTGCTTGGCCGTGGCGGTAGTGAGGAGGGCACCTCCAGGTTCGCAGGGTCCAAAGACCTGTACACAGGATTTTCCGCCGAAAGCGCTGGGGAGGGAGGGGGCGTATCGCCTGTCGGTGGAGTTTGACGAAGCTGGGATTCGGCTCTGCGGGTCATTTCTTGGAAAGACTCCAAGTCCTCGAAACCGTTCGCTTTCAGCCAAGATGTCAGCAAGTCCTTGGCGCCGTCCGTCATCGGCGGGGCGGCCGGGGCGGACTGTTGCTCGGCAGCTTGCGCCTGCATTCTGGCACGCCGGCGCGGCGAAAGGTTCGGGTCAACCTCACGCCTGACGTAAGTTCCTGCATCAACCGGGCCCGCGGCTCGGTGCGAGGAACGCCGGGGAGTTTCTTCGCTCAAGCTGCCTCCATTGTTTTCATAAGCATATCGACTTCCGTGCTGTCAACCGCGAAGGGGTCGCTGAGTGTCACGGTTCCCAACCCTGATTCCGGCAAACGCAAATGAGTCCAATCGGCTTGCAAATCCGCCCGGTGTTCTCGCGCTGCGGCAATCAACGCGCCGCGCACCTTGGCACGAGTGTTTTGCGGAGGCACATTTTTCGCAGCCTCAACCGCGTCCGGGCAGGTCAATCGGGTTGCTAAGCCGCGCTGATCCAGGCGAAGTCCCCTGGGAGTGATGTCGTGGTATGCCAAATCCAAACGAGCTATCTTCGGATCGTCCAACGCCAGATTGTGGCGCTGGCGCAGGCCGTTGAGCAAAGACAACTTTGTCGCCCAATCCAGCTGGCCAGTCAAAACCTCCAATTCCTGATTCCGCAGAGCCTCTAACCATTGCCCCCACTGGGCCAGCACCTCGCGGTAATCCGCACCCAACTCAGCCCCGGAGAACACGTCTGACAGACGGTCGCGGAAAACCTCTTGCACGTCCAGGGCGCCGTAGCGCCGGCCGTCCGTCAGCTCCACCCGGACTTGTCCCCCAAAACTCGTGACGTCCGAGGTAATATCGCGTAACGCGGCGATGGGCGAAACCAGAGCTAGGTCGGAGAAATCCACGCCGGCCTCCAAAGCGGCCAGCAACAGGTTCATCGTCGCGATTTTGAAACGTGTCGGAGGCTCCAAAACGTTGGAATCCCCGACAATGACATGCAAACGGCGATACCGTTTCGCGTCCGCGTGGGGTTCATCACGAGTATTGACTAAAGGACGGGTGGAGGTCGTGGCGGCGGAGACTGCGTCATCTATCTGGAAAGCTCGCTGCGAAAAACAAAAGCGGGTTTCACCCTGGATTCGCAGCAGGGCGCCGGCCCCGGTAAAGACTTGGCGCGTCACCAGGAATGAGACGAGGGAATCGACCAGGGAACGAAACTTCCCGTCCCGGTACAGCAGATAGTTTTCGTGGCAACCGCACGAGTGACCCGCCGCGTCCAAGTTGTTCTTAAACAGGTGTACCTGGGTTTTTGTACCAGTTTGGGCGCTCAGGCGCTCGCTGGCCGCACCTGCCATTTCCGCCAGAATTTCCGCCCCGGCCCGATCCTGGTTCAACACGTCGTCCAAACTCAGACATTCCGCGGTAGCGTATTCGGGGTGGGACCCAACATCGAGATAAAGGCGCGCCCCGTTAGGGAGAAACACTGAAGTGCTTTGGCTGCGGGCTAAAACGTCATGAAACAACACCCGTCCGGCCGTGTCCGCGTCCACCACCGGGGCACCGCCCGACACCGCGGCGGCGAGAATGCCGTATTCCGTTTCAATACCGAAAATGCGGCGCGGCAACTGTTCCAGGTGAGCGTTTCGCGCCAAGGTTCACTCCCCGCCTTTTTGCACAAATCCCTGCACAAAAGTTCCGGCGTCCTCGGCGACCAGGTCCTCGATTTCGTCGAGCAAGTCATCCAGCCCGGTCGGTTCTTGAATCTGACCGCGTCCGAACGGGACCGCGCTCGAGTCAGGTGAGGCGGGAGTCCCCGGATAATTCGTCTGGTCTTGTTTCATAACAGTCTCCATTGTGCTACTTCGTCTAATTCATTAGGTTATGCGCTATTGACGCAATTACGAAGTTGGGGCCTCATCCGAGAACGGATCCAGTAGGGAAACACGCTGCAGCCGATCCCACCCGGCACGGACTACCAGAGATGTCCAACTGGCTGCGACCAGGTCTTTTCGGTGAGCTACCGCGTCCCCCCGCACTTTTGCACGAGTGCCGGTAGGAGGCTGGGTGGCCGCCATAATAATTTCGGTGGCGGGCGCGATGTCCTCAACGTGGCCTTTGGCTCGCAGTTTATCGACCGGTGACAAACCGGGACGCAAATCAGCCCACTGAATATCCAGGGCTGCCAGTTTCGCGCTGGACCAGCCCCCAGGAATCCGCTCGCTCAGAGCCTGGAAAATCGTGCGTTTCGCCACCCACTCGATGCGCCGCGCTGCCGCTCCGGAATCTTCGCGCAGCATTCGCACGGTATCTACCCAGGTCAGGGCATCAGTGAGGGCATCCGCCACCAATACGTCCCGGTCTTGGGAATGCAAGAAATCCGCCACTGTATTCGCTGCCGCCCACTGCCACTCCAAAGCGCTGCGTTCTGTCCCGTCAGCACACCGCAGTGTCATCGTAAAGTCGATGTCGTGGGAAACCTGCCACCCGGCCTCCACCGGATCGCACTCCAGGAACAGGCCCTCTACCGGCGGGGCACTGTGACCGGACTTCCAAGCCGCTTCCAAAGCCGCCAACCACGCCCGACTCGAGGCGACTTTTGCCAGGATAGAGCCGGGGAACCGGTTGGCATCGCCGTTAATAACGTGCAGGCGGCGCCACTTTGAATCGGCGTGGGATTCGTCACGAGTATTGACGATGGGACGGTTGAAAGTCGTTTGCAAACCAACCAAATCCCCCACGAAATCCGCGCGCTGCGACATTTGGAAACCGCAAGTTTCACTGTTTTTCCCGATACCGACCCGGCCGGCACCGCAGATGACCGGGCGTGTCACCAAAAACGGCACCAGGCAGTCGCGCAGCAGCGCAAACGGCACTTCCCGGGCCAACAGATAGTTCTCGTGCGAACCGTATGCCAACCCTTTGGAATCGGTGTTGTTCTTGTACAGTGCAATCGGAGAATCGTAGCCGGCGGCAACGCTCATAGCTCGTCTGGCTACGTATTCCCCAGCTACGTCCCACACCACCGCGTCGCGGGCAGTCAACACTTCGGGAGTGGAGTATTCGGGGTGAGCATGGTCGACATAGAACCGGCCCCCATTCGTCAACACCACATTCGTGAGCATGGGAGAAGATTGGCCCACCAGTTCCTGAGCTGAAAACGTGTCATCCGCGGTAGTGTCTGCAGGGGAAGCCGCCGGGGCAAACCGGTGGGGATCATCGGTCAGCATGGTTGGATCAGCGCTGGCACGTTCCAAACGAGTGCCGCGCAGGTCATTCAAGGGGTCCTCCCCCTCCCAGTCCCAACCAATCGCCCGCCCGTCAGGACGCAAACTCGCCTGCCAAGAACGCACCGCTTGTGCTGTAATCACGGACAAACCCTCGGGACTGTGCCGCAGACTGGGATTTGCGTAAACTTCTGTATCCGGGTCAAGCGCTACGCCATACTCGGTTTCGATTCCTACCACACGTTGATTTGTCATCAGCCCGACCCCTGACTAGGAATATGACGGGTCGCGGACTACCCCGCTGGCGATACAGTTGATTCCCAAGTCTCGTGCCAGAGCTTCCGGGGGTAGCAGCGCCGTGAGCGCCGCGGTCTGAGCGATTGTGTCCGTGAGCGCGGCGTTGAGGTCCTCCAGACGAATCCCACGACCCTCGCCGTTCAGTTCGCGGCCTATGGCCAGATTTTTGGCTTGGTTCGCAATCGAAACCAGTAAAGCCCCGGAAATCATGTCGCTAAAGAACACTTTGCGTTCCTGCTCTTTGCCCCCCACCTCAACGTAGCGCAAGGTACACAGATAGGTGGCTGGCTCCTGGACAAATAGGCGATTGACCGCGGCCTCCACCAGGTTTACGGCAAAAACTGTCGCTCCCCCGGCAGCGTTCATCTGTACCTCATCGAAAGGGGTCGCCGGACTGAGATGGTGCGCCAAAATACCGCGTGCAGCTGACGCATCCGGACGCCCCACGCGAATTTTGACGTCAAAACGGCCGGGACGTAGCAGCGCCGGATCAATCATGTCCTCCCGGTTCGAAGCGCCGATGACGATGACATCGCGCAGTTCGTCCAAACCGTCCATCTCGGTTAACAGTTGGGGTACCAGCATATTTTCCACATCGGAGGAAATGCCCGAGCCGCGGGTACGGAACAGGGCCTCCATCTCATCAAAGAACACCACCACGGGGTGAGTACCCGCCGCCAGTTCCCGGGCGCGGTCAAAAATAGCGCGGATCTGCCGTTCGGTTTCGCCCACGAACTTGCTCAGCAGTTCGGGTCCTTTCACGGAAAGGAACACGCTGGGTTGATCGTATTGCACCGCCAGAGACGTGGCTACGGCCTTGGCCAGCATGGTTTTGCCGCAGCCCGGAGGCCCGTACAGCAAGACTCCTTTGGGAGCACTCAGACCGTAGGAGGCGAACAGATCGCGATGGGTATAGGGCATCTCTACGGCAGCGCGGATATGTTTGATTTCCGTGTCCAGTCCCCCGATATCGTCATAGGTGACTTCCGGAACTTCGGGCTGCAGGGCCTGTTCCACGCCGGCACTTTCCAGCAGTTCCATTCCCCAACCGGCCCGCGTATCCACCAACAAGGTGTCACCGGCTTTCAGGGTTTTGGCGAATCCGGCACGCAGGCACACTACAATTTCAGTTCCGCTGGACAGCCGCACGACCGCCCGGTCCATTTTCAGGTCACGAATGACCGCCACGCTCCCAGACAGGGCCCTGGTCGCAAAGCCCACAACTACCGGGGTGGCGTCTATCCACACGGCGTCCCCCGGCTGCAGCTGGTCCACCCCCGCGAATTCCTGCACCGCCAAGCGAACGTGTTTGCCTTCCCAAGCGACCTCGGCCAGTCGGGAGGGTTGGCTCGCGTCCGCACCGGGTACCTTGTCGGTGGAAAACCCTTCAAAAATGGCTCGTGACAAGGGAGGTTGACCGATTTGTCGCAGTTGGGAGCGCAGGGACTCGAGTTGCGTTTTTGATTCTCGTAGGGCGGTTTTCAGACGGGCGTTGTGTTCGCCAACGGAGATGACCTCACGTTTCAAGTCCTCAATACTCGTGTCGGAATCATTCATCGTTTTCCTCCTCAAGCACGGTGCGGCGATCCGCCTGTTCCCGCTGGTAGGCAGCTTTTTCCTGGGCATCCCTGATGACGCGACGCAGTTTTTGGTCCGAAATCGGCCGTGACGCTTCGTAGTCAAGGTTGTCGTTTTCCCACAGGGCATCGCGGGGGTCGAACTGACCAACCGCTTCTTCGCCGTGCCGAATGGAAGTTTCGCCGTCAGCCAAACGGCGGGCCGTAAATATAAATCCGGTGTGGGCAATCATGCGGTGATCGGGTCGCACCGCCAAACCGTCAACGTGCCAGGGCCGGACCAGGGACTCCCAGGAGCGCAAGGCCGTGAAACCCCCGAAGTTTCGTAAGTCTTGGACCATCCGCGCCAGCTGCGTAATGGTGGTGAGATAGCAGGTCAACACCCCGCCAGGCACCAGCACTCGGTGAACCTGTTCCAAATGTTCCCACGGTTTCAACATATCCAACACCACGCGATCCACCGTCTGGTCCGCCACGCCCTCGTGCAGCCCCTCACTAAGATCAGCCAGACGCAACTCCCAGTTGTCCACATCCCCGCAGAACCACATTTCCACGTTGCAGCGCGCTACCTCAGCAAAATCTGGACGCAACTCAAAACTGGTGACGTGCCCGGACGGCCCTACCGCCCCCAGCAAACTCATGGTCATCGCCCCGCTGCCCACCCCGGCTTCAACAACGTTAGCGCCAGGGAAAATATCGCCTTCCATCACGATTTGCGCGGCATCTTTCGGATAGAGGATTTGTGCCCCGCGCGGCATGGATAGATGATAATCAACCAGCAGGGGACGCAGCGCGGTGAAGCGGTGTTCGCCGCGCTCCGCGGGAACAATTGTGCCCTCCGGTTTCCCGATGATTTCCCTGTGGTGCAGGGCTCCTTGATGGCATTGGAAATAGCCGTTTTCGCGCAGCAGGGTCGTATGCACCCGACCTTTTTCGTCGGTCAGTTGGACCCACTCTCCACTGCGAAAAGGGCCGCGGCGGCGCGCTGGACCGCCGGGAACGGATGGTTTTTCCTGAGATTGAGCCATAACCTTTATCTTAACCTATGGTTTTTCGACCCGACACAATCGGTTGGTAAACGGACGGATTTTTGGCGGCCCGGCGATTAGCCTGAAAGCATGAGTGAATCAGTTCCTGCCCAGGCCTCTCGTCCCCCGGCGCTTTCGGCATCTTCGGCGAAACAGTTTCAACAATGCCCCCTGAAGTGGCGTTTCAAGTATGTCGACAAACTCCCTGAGCCGCAAAGCCCCGCCGCCCTGCGCGGCAGTTTAGTGCATAAGGTGCTGGAGGACATGTTTGATTTGCCGCCCGCCGACCGCCAAGCCCCCACGGTACGCGAAACCGTGGACAGCGCTTGGGAGAAGGTCACGGAAGGAGCTTATAAACTGTCCGAAATACTGGCCCAGACATCCGAGGAGGAATTGAAAGCTGCGGCCCGACAGCTTATTGATGCCTATTTTTCCCTGGAAGATCCCCGTCGGCTGCACCCCAGCGGCCGGGAGCTGGGGGTAGAAACGGTATTATCCAGCGGTTTAAGGTTGCGCGGTTTCATTGACCGGGTGGAGCGTGCGGGCAACGGGGACGTGCGCATCATCGATTACAAAACCGGCAAGGCTCCCGATATGCGCTTTACCGGGGAATATGTGTTTCAGATGCGAATGTATGCCCTGCTGTACCGGGAACAGTATCAGGTCACCCCCAAACGCACCCAGCTGCTATTCTTGGGAGGCAACCCCCAGGTGTTGACGTTTGACCCGACCGATGCCGATGTGAGCGAATTTGAAACTGAACTTAACGCGTTGTGGTCAGACATAGCCGCTCACCTGCAAGCGAAACGTTTTGAAACCCGGCAATCCCGGCTCTGCGACTGGTGCTACTTTCAAAACCTGTGTCCCGCTTTTGGTGGCACAGCCCCGGACCTGGACCCGGCGCAGGTGGAAAAAATTGCAGAAATCGGTCCTACCGCCGCGGGCTAGGCAGTTCGGAGCGCTTCCTCGATTAGGCTGGAAACCATGGAAATGCGTCATCTGGGAAATACCGGTATGCGGGTTTCAGCCTTGGGACTGGGAACCCTGACCTGGGGTCGAGATACCTTAGAGTCCGAAGCGGCCGCTCAGTTAGAGGCCTTTGTCGAGGCGGGAGGGAACCTGGTCGATACGTCCCCGACCTACGGAGACGGCCAGGCCGAGCAGGTGCTGGGCCGTATATTGAGTCACTCCGGTTCGACCGCAACGGATGCTACCAGCGCGGACTCCTCCGGTTTTCCCCGTGAGGACCTGGTCATTGTGTCAAAAGCGGGGGTTTCACGGCGTCACGATGAGTCTTTCGTGGATGCTTCGCGCCACAACCTTTTGAGCAGTCTGGATCGCACTTTGACCACCCTGGGCACAGATTACGTAGACTTGTGGCTCATTCAAGTCCCCGATCCGCAAACTGACTTTGACCTGGTGCTGGGCGCGTTGTGGTCGGCCTGGTCAAGCGGAAAAGCGCGGTACGTGGGACTGTCCAACCATGCAGGTTGGCAGTGCGCTTACGCGGCGGCGCGCTTGCGGGAAGGCACGGTCAACGTGCCGGGTTTGGCGGCAGTGGAAAATGAATACTCGCTGTTAAACCGGCAGGCTGAAGCCGAAGTTTTGCCCGCCGCCCAGTCGCTGGGATTCGGATTCTTGGGATGGTCGGCGTTAGGACGCGGGGTTTTGACCGGTAAATATCGCAACTCCCTGCCCCCGGATTCTCGCGGAGCCTCCCTTCACCTGCAGGGTTTTGTGCAGCCCTACCTGCAAGGACGTTACCGCAGCATTGTGGAATCGGTGGCGACCGCGGCGCAGGGCCTGGAGGTTTCTCCGCTGGCGGTATCGCTTGCTTGGGCTTTGCAAAAGCCCGGTGTCTCCAGCGCCATCGTTGGTGCGCGTAGCGCCGAGCAGTTCCACCAAATCTTGGGGGCGCTAGGCACGAAAGTGCCGCGTCAGGTCATGTCGGCATTGGATGAAGTGTCCGACCCGCGCCTCCCGGCGGCCTAGTGCTTTTGCACCCCGCTGCCCAGCGTGACCTTTCAGAGGCGACACCGAGACAGACGAAATCAGTCCTCGCCGTGCAGGTCAAAGTTCTCTAAATCGCCTTCATCGAGATAATCGTTATCGTCGTCGTCATCACCGTCGAAGTCATCGATGAGATCATCTTCATCATCGAGGTCATCTACGAAATCATCGTCGTCCTCGTCTAAGATGTCGAAAGGCAACTCAACCCCGGTGGCGGTGAACAGCGCATCGTCATAGGTAAAGAAGGCATCACGAAGTTTTTCTTCGGCGTTGCTCAGAACCGGCGAATCGTCCATCTCACTGTCCGCCACAGACGCCACTTCCAAATGCCGCTGCAGCGCGGCAATCAAATTATCTAACTCCGTGCGAGGATCTCTCATAGGGTCAATTCTAATCGGCACGACCAAAGTTTGCAGGGTATTCCGGGCGAAACCAGCGGCTTCCCCCGCGAACCTAAGCCAACCGATGACGCCAGCGCAGTGCCCTGGTGCGGGCTCACCATTCGCCACGGTTGAGCCAAAACCGGCCTAAGGCAGGTGCAGCTGACCTCTGACCATCGTCACCATCAGGTCGGTACCTTTGATTTCCGAGGTCTCATCGGGACCTACGATTTGAGATTCACCGTTTGGACCGGTCAACTGGGAGGCTCCGCCCTCGACCCCCAGTGGGAGGACAATCCACATCTTGCCGGGGGTATAGGTGGTGGTAGGGGCCTTCCCGGCGATTTCTGCCTTAATGTTTGCCACCACTACCCGCGCGTGCGCCCGGGCGGCATCAGCCCGTTTAGACTCGTGAACATCGGTAATGTCACCGACCGCGTAGACGTGCTCCTGGCCCTTGACCCGCAAGTATTCGTCCACCGCGACCTGCCCCTCACTGTTGAGGGAATCACCGTAGTTTGCCCGCAGATAGCCCGAAGCCGTTTGGGCGCCGTAGCACAGGAACCACATGTCCGCGTCAATCCCGACTCCGGCCCCAGTCTCGACATGGAAAGGAGCCAACTCGCCGATGTCGGTCGGCGGCAAGTAAGCCAAAGGAGCGCCCAAAACCAGATGTACACCGGCCTGCTGCAACTCCGCAGTCAAAACGTTTCGCAAGTCTTCGGCGTACTCGTTGGAACCCAAAATATGCGGGGAACGATCCACCATGATGATTTCCATATCGGGGAAGTTCGTGAACAACTCGCCGGCGAATTCGATAGCGACAGTACCCGCACCAACCAACATGACCCGCTTCGCTTGAGACAGGTTACGTCGGGTTTCTTCCAGACGGCGTTTCGCCAACGATGCGGTCGGAATATTGTGTTTCGCCGGATAAGGGTAGGTCGTCCCCGTAGCTAAAACCAAATAGTCCGCCTCAATAGGGTCGTGATTTGCCAGGTGGACAGTGGTTCCCTCGACTCGGGTCGCTTCCCCGTGCACGACCCGGCCGTGCTTTAACAGGCGCGAATAGGGCAGGAATATGGTGTGGGTCCAAATATCGTCAACCGCAGCGCGCAAAGCCGCCGCGTGATGCACAAACTGGTCTTTTTGCTCCACCAAAGTTACTTCGGCGACATCATCCAAACCGCCGGCTACGGTGATTCCCCCGTAACCGCCGCCGACTACAGTAACTCGAACCACACTACCTCCCGCTTCGGCTCACATAGAATTGACAAATTTCAAACAAAACGTCTTAATCCTAACCTAAAAGCCAGCTAGTGCACCGGTTTCACGTGAGATATTTCTGCCCGCGAGGCATCGGGGCCTATAGTTCCGCGGCCAGCGGGACCTGCAATGCTCGGGCGATATTCGGGGGAAAGAATCCCTCCCCCTTCAAAACTTTGCCGTCCTCGCGATAAATCGGTTTCCCATCGGGACCCAGCTTTGACATATTGGACGCCTGAACTTCCTGCAATACTGCCGGCAGGTTGATACCCGCCTCCAGGGCCATGCCGTAAACCACATAGGTCAAATCCGCCAAAGCATCGGCGACCTCGACCGTATCGCGCTCCCCTTCATCGAGCTCGCTAATCCCGTCCATAACCCCGCGCAGCGCCGCATAGGCTTTTTGACCGTACAGGGCGCGCACCAGCTCGGAAGTTTCTTCTAAAATCAGCGACAAGCGCATATGCATCCGCTCATTTTCAATGTTTGGTCCGGTAGTCACCACCGGCAGACCGTAAACGTGATGAAATTGCCGCACGAGGGCTTCGGGGTCGCGCGGGTCGGGGGCTGGCAGTGTTGGTTCACTCATTTTTGTACTTCTTTCCCTAGTCCGAGGCGTTTCCCCGGTGACTTTGCTGCAATAGTTTCATAAGGGCGGTCCACGAGGTCGCCGGTTCCAGCGGGTCCCCCGGCAGCAGCGTCGCCATGGCCCGGTCCTCTCGCTGGTCCTGATGCATTCCAATACCGCGCAAGATACCGCCAAAACGGAATCCGCAACGCCAGGCAACTCGGATAGACGCCAGATTATCCGGATGAGCCTGCAAAGTCACGCATTGGAAACCCAACAGGTTAAACGCAGTGGTGACCGCCAGTTGCAGCGCCTCACGCATCAACCCGCGGCCCCGCCACTCTGGCGCCATCCAGTACCCGACATTGGCGGTCTTTTCCAACCCGACCCGCAAAGAAATCGTGCCCGCCACGTGGGGAGTTTGGAATTCATAAGTGCGGATGATCCAGCTGGCTCCCCCCTCGTCCCACAGCTGGGGGCAAAGTTCGTTTAAAAAGTTATCCGCGTGTTCCGGGCCGAAAGGCACCGGGACCGTCGTAAAACGCTGGATTTCAGGATCCTGGCAAGCGGCCGCAACTTCGGGGGCGTCCGCAGCCCGCGGCACGTCCAAGGTCAGGTTGGTGCCATGCACCGGAAAGGGCCGATGGGCGCCGATTTCCCCCATTGCGGCGCTGGTAGAAACAGATTTGGCGATTCCTCGAACGAAAGGTGTTTCAGACATGCAACCTCCCGAACGAAAATACGACAAAGACCCGGATTTCCGGGTCTTGTGCGAGGAAAGGGACTTGAACCCTCACGACCGCAATTGGTCACAAGCACCTCAAGCTTGCGCGTCTACCATTCCGCCACCCTCGCTGGTGCTAAAGGCAAATCAAATTTAGCGGGTTTAGGCAACATTCTCAAAACGAAGTCCGCAACACAAAAACACCGGTACGAAACTTTGGCGCAAAACCCCGTGATTGCCGGCTCGCGGAGCGAATTGAACTCAATCGGCTTCAGCGAACTGCCAAATCTCGACCATTGAAGCGGTCGGGGTCAGGAAAAAGGCATTCTCATCCACATCATCTTTGCCGGTTGCGCTGGCTTTCACCAACACGTAACCACTGGCCAATTTGATGCCAATCTGAGCTGGATCAGTCGCCGCTTCAGCGGAAAGCGTGCCATCAGGACGCATGAAACGAACCGTCTTTGCCGAGCCGCGCATCACCTCCGCGACTTCAGCGTTACCCGAGTACACCCCAATGACAATCAGACCCGAACCCACCAGCGGGTCGCCGCGTACCAAGGACTTCGCCCGGACGGCGGAACGTTGGAAATAATTACGCCCTTCAACAATGTCATCATTCATAGCTTCATTGTTTCATGCCCTTTCAGACAGCGCCGGAATTTGGGAAAAATTTACCGCGCGCCGCCCCTCGGCTATCCTGCCGAAAGCTCTATCCCAGAAGGCTACGCAACTGTTCCAGGGTGATTCCTGCGGACACGTCCCGGTTTTCTTGACCGGAGAGCACCGCCCCGATGAGGTCGCGTTTCTTTTCTTGCAGCTCCAAAACGCGCTGTTCGATAGTGTCGGCGGCGACCAGCCGATAGACGTTCACGAACCGTTTTTGACCCAGCCGGTGTGCCCGGTCGACAGCTTGGGCCTCCGCCGCCGGATTCCACCACGGATCGGTGAGAAACACGTAATCCGCCTCTGTGAGGTTCAAACCAAACCCACCGGCCTTCAACGAAATCAGGAACACTTCGACTGCCCCGTTTTGGAATCGTGCCCCCTGCCGGTCGCGGTCCCGACTGGTGCCGTCTAGGTAGGCGTACTCAATTCCCGCCTCGTCCAGCCTTTCCCGCAGTATCGCCAGGAAGGAAGTGAACTGAGAAAACACCAGTGCCTGGTGGCGTTTCCGGGAAGACGAGCGGCCATCGTTGCGCAGACCCTCCAACGTTTGCAGCAGATACGTGACTTTCGCACCGTCCTCGTGCGCGTGATGGTCGATGAGCCGGGCGCTCAAAGCGAGTTGCCGCAGGCGGGTCAGCGCCGTAAGGATATTGATACGTGGAGAATTAGCGTCCGCCGCCTGGGCTCTGGCCGCCGTCAAATACTTGGCGTACCAGGTTCGCTGCACCGGCTCCAGGTCGATAGAGACTATCTGTTCGATCTTTTCGGGCAGTTCCTGGGCAACGCTGTCTTTGGTGCGGCGCAGCAGGAACGGTGCCACCCGATCCGAAAGCTCGGCCGCCGCCTCGCTGCGATCGCTGAGCGTCTCAGCGGCAAAACGGCGCGAAAATACCGGCAAGCTGGGCAGCACCGTAGGAACAGTCAGCGACATGATCGACCACAAGTCGGTGGCGGTGTTTTCGATGGGTGTGCCGGTCAGGGCAAAAGCCCACTTAGCCCGCAAACGCACCAAGGCTTTATGGGTGGCGGTGGAAGGGTTTTTCACAAACTGGGCTTCATCGAAAACTAAACCAGAAAAACTCTGAGTTTGCCAGAAATCTATGTCCATCCGGGCCAGCGTATAGGTGGTCAGCACCAGGTCGGCTTGCTGAACCTCGCGGGCGACCTGATCCCAGTCCGCGGCGGCTTTGCCCACGCTCGTCCTTTGGGTATATACCCGCAAATCCGGGAACCACCGCGAGGCTTGCTCCTCCCACGTTCCCATCAAACTGGCCGGTACCACCACGAACACTGCAGCACAGTCCGCGGGATTATCTGCCAACTGCAGCTTTTGCCCAGCAATGACCGCCAGCATCTGCATAGTCTTGCCCAAGCCCATGTCGTCAGCCAAGATGCCGCCCAAACCGGCCTCGGCCCGAGCCGTCATCCAACGGAAGCCATCCTCTTGATACCCACGCCAAGTACCTTGTGCCAACGCGGGAGTCGATACTTCGGGCGGATTCACCAGCAGATTGACGGCGTGTTCCCAATCGCCGGAAAACTGGCGCGTTGCGGCCATCGCGTCCAATGCCGAAATCAGCCCGAAATTAGAAATCCCGACCGTAAAATCAGCGCTGCCGGAAAAATCGTTGAGCCCCAAATCGGTGAACTCGCGAATCAGGCGTTTCAGCTGCTGGTTTTTCGCCGCATACAAATCCACCCAGTTGCCTCCGGGAGTTTGCCACCAGCGCTCCACCCGCCCCAGAGCCGCCAGAAACTCTTTCGTATCCAAGTCCTCCTGACCTAGGCGCAGTCCCAGGTTCAGCCCGTAACGCAGCCCCCTGCCACGCGGCTCACCCTCGGGAAGCTCGCAAAAATCTGCCTCGAAGTCCGGGGCTGCGTCGTCAGACCGGAGCGTCCCTTCAGTGGGAGAAAGCGCCTGGTCAATCCGCAAATCGAGCACCGGGCCGTCAGAGAAAATCTGAATGTGTTGCAGTCCGGGGGAAATGTTGACTTCAGCGCGTTCGGAAACGTTGGTGGTGTTGATAAACTCGCGAATCCGGTCCAACTCAAAAATGGGAAATTTTTTCGTAAAGAACGTCTGAATTTCGGATTCATTCCAGCCCCCCATGGAGCCGACGCCCCGCATAGTTTCCTGAATTTCCAAATCGGGGGTGTCGGGGTCCAAAGCCACTTCTACCGCTGCGGCAGCCGAGCGGCGACGCACGGTCCAGCGGATTTCGACCAGTTTCGGGTTCATTTCGTTCAGTCGCAGCAATCCGCACAATCGGGGAGGACCGAAAACGTGTTCGTGGGTCAGATGCATCGAGTCGCGGGACAGCACCCCCAGCTCCCCCAGACGTTTGGCGTAGTTGGCCCAAAATTCGTTGGCTTGCGCAGCCGGGATTTCCCATCGAGCTTGCGCCGCGGCCAGCGCGTTCAGCTCCTCGTTCACACCAGCTTTTAAGCCGACGCACGCCACGAAACGCCCGTGCAAGGCGTCCAGTCGCGGCCCGAGAGGCTGGCAGACGGCCTCTGTGTTCTCGGGCGCTTCTGAGGGCTCGCCAGCACTAGCAGTTTCGGTGCCGGCCGCCACCGTCACCGAGCCACCCTCGTGCTGGGTAATGACCAAGACAGTTTGAGGGTCGGGAGCCACGGGACGCAACACGGTGGTGCGAGTAGTGTCAGAAAACACGCTAACTCCACTGGTGATGCACTTTTCCAGGAGGTCCAGCCCGGTGGAGTCCAGGTTGCTCAACTTTACGAGCTGGGCTCGGGCACTGTGTTCAAAAAGATGGCGCATCGCGGCGAGTTGCGTCGCGTTCAGTCCCTTGGTGACCGAGGCCCAGCGCGAGGTCAGATCACGCCAAGTGGCACGCTTTTCTGACCAGTCTCCGGACGAGTTGATACGCAGGGGAACCAAGGTTTCTCCCTCTATCTGGATGGCCAGAGGCTGGTTCGTAGCATCAACCTCGCCAGCGTTGAGCAAGCTGCCGAGCCCCGCGCGCCAATCCATTTCGTAAGCCATTCTGTCTATTTTACAGGTTTCAGCGCCGGATTTTCCGCTGCAGCGAAAAACCTCCCTAGAATAGGGACGTTATGTTGCACGTGATTTTCTTTCAACCTCGCATTGCCGGGAATACCGGTGCCGCTATTCGTTTGGCCGCCTGCACCGGCGCTACCCTACACGTGGTCGAGCCGACCGTGTTTGACCTGGATAACGACACCAAGCTGAAACGGGCGGGACTGGACTATCACGACCTGGCACACTTGGAGCGTCACCCCGATTTGGACGACTGCTTAGCGCACGTGCCCGGAAAACTTTATGCCTTTACCGGCCACACTGACGTACTGCTGCCCCAGATTCAGTTCCAGGACGGGGACGGTCTCATGTTTGGCCCCGAAGATACCGGGCTGCCGGTTGAAGTCATGGATGACCCGCGTGTCACCAGTCGGGTTCGGATTCCCATGCTGGAGGGGCGCCGCTCCTTGAACCTCTCTATTTCAGCGGCCATTGGGCTGTATTACGCCTGGGGTCAGCTCGGCTACACCGGCGGTATGTAGTTTCATTTTTCCTGGTCGCAAGTCTCGATTTCCCGTTTTTCCGTGTGCCTGCGCGGTTTTTCCCGTTTCCTCATGTTAATCTCGAGGAAAAGAGGGAGCACGTGTGATTAAGTACCTGGGTTCAAAACGCACTTTGGTGCCGGCATTGGCACAGATTGCGGACCTGTCGGGCGCACGCACCGCCCTTGACGCCTTTACCGGGACGACCCGGGTCGCACAGGCTTTCAAGGCCCTCGGAATTACCACGGCAGCCAACGATGTGGCCAGCTATTCGAGGGTACTCGCGGATTGCTATATCGCCACCGACAAACGTCAGATAAACGACCGCGAGCTACGAACTCTCTTGTGCGATCTAGAAGCCACCCCCGGCAACCCGGGATACTTTACGGAAACGTTTTGCGAAAAGTCTCGGTTCTTCCAACCGCGGAACGGAGCGCGTATTGACGCTATCCGCGATCGTATTGAGGCGGAGTTTGCCACCGACCCCCACTACCCTATCCTGCTGACCTCCCTGATGGAGGCGGCGGACCGGGTAGACTCCACGACCGGACTGCAGATGGCGTACCTGAAACAGTGGGCTCCGCGCTCGTACAATGACCTGGAACTGCGGGTGCCCGAGCTTTTGGACGGTACGGGCACCACCTACCAGCGCGACACGAACGCACTCATCGCCGACCCCGCGACCCCGCGTTTTGACCTGGTTTACCTCGATCCGCCCTATAACCAGCATCGTTACTTTACGAACTATCACATTTGGGAGACGCTGATTCGCTGGGATTGCCCCGAGGCTTACGGCGTGGCGCAAAAGCGGGTGGACGCCCGGGATTCTGCCACACATTCGGCGTATAACCGGAAACGCGAGATGCCCCAGGCTCTGCAAAGCCTGATTGCGCAGGTCGACACGGACACGCTGGTGCTGTCCTATAACAATGAATCTTGGATTGATTTTGACACCCTGTTTGACGCGGTGGCGGCTGGTTTTGAGGACTGCGTGGCGCTGGCTTTTGACTATAAACGCTACGTGGGTGCCCAAATCGGTATCTATAACCCGGAGGGAACCAAGGTCGGTAAAGTCACCCACCTGCGGAATCTGGAATACCTGTTCGTCGGCTGCAGCGCGCAGATTGGCGCACGTCTCCGCGCCGCTTTCCACGTCCCCGACGCCCCGGAAGTGCCCTCAG
>NZ_CFKZQR010000043.1:0-16648 GCF_985070215.1 Mobiluncus sp.
TCGTCTGTTTAGCGCCGTGGCGCGGGTCGGGTTACAGATTGGGGCTTGGCTGGTTGGTTTGGGTGGGGCCGTCGGTCTCATCGGCGGGCGAATTTTGGGTGTCCTGGCCGCGACCGTCACATTGGGTTATCGGGCGCGAAGCAGCCGGGTAGATGTGGACAAGACCCAGGGGGCGAGACGGCGAGCCTTGCTCCGATACCGGAAGATGCCACTGTTGAACGGACCGTCCGCTATCGCTGACGCGGTGCGGATAAACGGCATCAACCTGATGATTGCGGCGATTTTTTCCACCGCCATGCTGGGGCAGTTTTCTTTCGCGTGGCTCATCGTACAGGCCCCGGTCGCCCTGATTAACGGCGCGGTGTCGCAAGTGTATTTCCGTGAGCTGACCAATACCCCACGCGGTCAGTTGCGAGCGATGGCCACCAGCGTCACAAAACGCGGCGCTTTGGCGGGTCTGGTGCCGTTTGCGGCTTTGGCGGCGCTAGCCCCCTGGCTGATTCCGCTCATTTTCGGGGCTCGCTGGGAGATGGCGGGTCTGATTGTGACGATTTTATGTCCGTGGCTCTACGTGAACTTGGTGACGTCGCCGGTTTCCAACATTTTTGTGGTTACGGAAACGCAGCAGGTTTCCCTAGGGTTTTCCCTCGTGTTTGCTGCGGTTCCCTTAGGGTTGCTGGGGCTGGCGGGCTGGCTCGGCTGGGGAATCCTCGCCACCTGCGGGGTTTTGAGCGCCGCCATGACCGTCATGCTGGTCGTATTCATCTGGCTCGCCCTGCACGTCGCTGCCCGCTTCGACATGGCAGCAGCCTAGTCTCCGTCCGACTGACTAGGCTCGCTGGGCTTGCCGAGCATCCGCGCGACCTCGCTTATTACGAATGAGGCCACTATCAATGCGGTTCCTAAAGGCATTAAAAACCATGAGCTAATCGAGCTGAGGAACTGCATGAACATGTACACGCCGTCAATGGGACGATCTTCTGCCACAAAGCCCGACGTGAACTGGGGCTGGACAAACTGCATCACCACCGCGAGGACGACGACAACAATACCCGCCACCAAATACTTTCGCGCCCTGTTTTCCATGACTCCCCCTTAGCTTCGGTCAGTAAAACCGCAGATGAACTCCGCGACTCCATCGTCACGGCGTCTTAAATCTAGCATTTGGGCAGTGGACAGTCTAGACCATTTTTATAGACCGGATTCAGCCCTGAGTTGCGCGTTCCACCAGGACCTTTACGGCTTCGTGCGCGGCGGTGCCAGTTCCGTAGGGGGTGGCTGCGGTCGGCTCAGGCAGAGGCCGAGTCGCCGCTTGGACCAGCGAAGATGGCTCAGCCAGCTGGTTCCAGCCCAGCTCAACCGTCTCTACCCACTCGGTTTGTGGTCGCACCGTGGTGGCCGGGACCCGCAGCAAGAACGCTTCCTTTTGCAGCCCCCCGGAATCCGTGACGATGTGGCGAGCCTGCAGCGCCGCCGCCACCAGCTGCGGATATGCCAGCGGTTCGTGCAGGTGAACGGCCCCGCGCGCCAGGTTCACGCCCGCCGCCTCCGCTTTGGCGCGCAAGCGCGGATGGGCCAGCAGCACGACGGGGAACGGCAGGTCCGCGAGAGCCGCCACCACGGCCTCGAGACGGCTCGGATCGTCGGTGTTTTCGGCTCGGTGAATGGTGGCTAGGGCGTACTCGGAAGCCACCAAGCCGAGTTCAGCGGGGATATGGTTCGCAATCTGCCCGGATTGAACCCGGTCGCGAATCGTGAACAGTACGTCAGTCATCACGTCTCCGACCAGGATGGAGCGGTCCTCCAGGCCTTCGTCTGCCAGGTGGCGCATCGCGACCTGGGTGGGTGCCAGCAGCAAATCCGCGGCATGGTCGGTGAGCACCCGGTTGATTTCTTCGGGCATATCCCGGTTAAAGGAACGCAGCCCGGCCTCCAGGTGCGCGACCCGCTGGTGAATTTTTACCGCCGCGAGCGCCCCGGCCAGCGTCGAGTTTGTGTCCCCGTAAACCAGCACCCAGTCCGGCTGCGCCTCGGCAATGACCGGCTCCAGCTCAGCCAGCATCCGCCCGGTTTGCACCCCGTGACTGGCGCTACCCACGTTGAGATGTACGTCGGGGCGCGGAATCTCCAGGTCTTGAAAGAACACTTCGGACAACATCGGGTCGTAGTGCTGACCAGTATGGACAATGACATGTTCTACCGACGCCTCGGCACATGCCTTCGCAATCGGTGCCAGTTTTACGAACTGGGGGCGCGCCCCCACAATCGACATGATTTTCACGTCTCTAACTTACCAAGCCCGGGGCATCTGTACCTAGGCGCGAAGCAAGCGAACTCGCGAAAGCGCCGCACAAAACTAGTGACGTATCCGCGCCAAAACCACCCGAGCCGCGTTCTGGCCGGTCAAACGCAACGAACGGTGATCTTCCACCCACTTGCGCGTCTCACCGGTCCGCAACCGACCCTCTAAAACACTGGTCAGAGCCATTTTCAGGACTTCACGGTCATAAGGCAGGGCCAAACCTAACCGGTTTTCGGTGATGTCTGCGCCGGCCGGACCCGCACCCACATAAATGACCGGAGTTCCGCAAGCCAGCCCCGCCAATACCTTGGTCGGGTAGGCGAAATCGTAGCCCAACCCAGGTTTGATACTGACCAGGCAAGCCCGCGCCTGACGCTGCCAGGCCGCGGCCTGATCGGGACTAACCTGATCAAACAGGATTCGCCCCGGCTCTAGGCGCTGGGCAATATCGCGCATAGCGGCGAAAGAACTGCCCTGCCCCAAGAACAGCAGGCGGGCACGGGGAAACTTCGAGGCAACTTCGGCAAACGCCTCGGCAAAAATTTCCGCCCCCTGCCATTCCGAAGCCGTCCCGGCATAAACCAACCAATCCGCCTGTGCGACCTCATCGGCGCTCAACTCCGCCACCGGCTGCGGGGCGGGACCCACCTCGGTGAACACCTCGGTATCTATCCCGTTTTCCACCACCGCCACCCGTCGGGCTCCCAGCTCCTGACAACGGGCTGCCACCTGGTCAGACACGGCGATGACCGTGGCGGCTCCGCGAAGTGCGAAACGTTCCACCGCCCGCAACGCCCGCACCACCCAGCCCGGGGCGCTCGTCTGAGCCGCATCTGACCAAATATCGGCGGCGTAATACACGTAAGGACGGCGTTTTAGGGCCGCCAAAACCCGCAGCATCGCCCCGGTAGTCGGCGGCGGCTCACTGACATAAACCCGCGGGCTCGGGGCGAACAGGAGCCGGAAAAACGCGGGAATGTCAAAGCTCATATAGGGAAGATAGCCGCGAATATACCCGGTTTCGTCACGTTTGGCCTGAACTCGTTGGATGTGCAACAGGTTACCCGCGCCGGTTTGCGTTTCGACTTGCGCCCGCGCGTCGCGGTCAGTGCCGGGGGCGGGAATCGTGGTCAGGACATTGACGGCGGCCCGGTGTTCCAGCAAGGCTTTCACCAGGGCTTCGAGCCGGAACGAAGCTGCGGCCGGCTCCGGGGCGAAAATCCGGGAAACCACGGTGACATCAGGACGTGCGCGCATAGCTCCATTCTTTCCAAGTTTTTCCGGTCACGAGGGCGGATTGGCCGCGTTTTTCGGTTTGTCTAAGTGTGGCATTAGGGCGTAAAGCATATCGTCACGTCAGTCTGCCAGGCACAGCGCAGCGAGGCGTTTTTGCGGGTCTCTTGCCGACAGGCGCCGGCGTCGCGGCGGGCGGTCAGGGGCCCTACAGGTCGACCGTTTGTCCCGTGTCTCGCGACTGAACCATCGCCTCCAACACCCTGAGAGTCTGCAGCGCGTCCGTGAGCGGCACGATTCGGCTGGCGTCCCCGTTCAGGGCGGCCACAAAGTTCTCGTGCTCGACCCGCAGCGGTTCACGCTGATCCAAGGCGTACTGAGTCACTTCCCCAACGCTGACCCCACGAACATTCGCCACCTGATCCCATTCCACAGCTTTCGTGCCATTTTCATAGAACGTCAAAGTGGAATTCATCGTGTCCGCGACCAGCGCACCCTTTTCGCCGGTAACGGTGGTCAGGCGCTCTTTGAAAGGACTGAACCAGTTGACGATATGGTTCACCAGCACCCCGTTTTCCAGAACCCCGGTGGCGAACAGCAAGTCTTCGTGTTCGCGCCCAGATTTGCGTGCCGTCCGGGCGGACACGGATTGGTAGCGCGAACCCGCAATCCACGCGGTCAAATCCACGTCATGAGTCGCCAGGTCCTTGATGACCCCCACGTCAGAAATTCGGGCCGGGAACGGGCCTTGGCGCCGCGTGGCAATCTGGAACACCTCCCCGAGCTCGCCGGCGGCAACCCGCTTTTGTAGCTCGATTAAGGCCGGGTTGCAGCGTTCCACGTAGCCGGCGGCACCCACCAGGTTGGCCCGTTGGAAAGCGCTCACGATTTGCTCGCCTTCCGCAACCGTGCGGGCCAGGGGCTTTTCGATGAGAGCCGGAACACCCGCGGCGGCCAGCTGCAGCGCCACTTCCAGGTGAAAAGCCGTGGGCACTGCCACGACCGCGGCCTCGATACCGGCGCCAATCAGGGCTGACACATCGGGAAGAACTTCTAGTTCCCCCGCCACCCCGAACTTGTCGCCTGCCGGATCCGCTACGGCTACCAGGGTTTCGCCGGGGGTTTCGCGGACGTTGCGGACGTGGTGGCGACCCATGCTACCAATACCGATTACTCCAACACGTATTTCTTTCATGACTTTCCTATCTGCTTTGAGTTCCGGCTAAAACGGTCCCCCGGACCGTTTCTAAACGCCTCCACACCACCACGCGGCGCCCCTATGCTAACGCACCGGCGCCACGCCCCTGCTACCAATACCGATTACTCCAACACGTATTTCTTTCATGACCTTCCTATCTGCTTTGAGTTCCGGCTAAAACGGTCCCCCGGACCGTTTCTAAACGCCTCCACACCACCACGCGGCGCCCCTATGCTAACGCACCGGCGCCGCGCTGGAATCTAGGCACCGGCTTTGGCCAGGGCGTTCACGGCAGTCACGATGCGTTCCAGGTCCTCCTGATCCAGGGAAGGATGCACCGGCAGAGACACGACTTCACGGGCCGCCGCTTCGGTCTGGGGCAGGTCCAAGCCCGGCGCGAAGTGACGCAAGGATTCCAGTCGGTGATTAGGAATCGGGTAGTACACGCCCGAACCAATCTGGTATTCCTCCCGCAGCGCCTGGACAAACCCATCGCGGTCGGCCGTGACCCGAATCGTGTATTGGTGGAACACGTGGGAGGCTTGCGGAGCAATGGACGGGACAGCAACTCCCCGCAGGTTCGCACTCAGGAAAGCCGCGTTTTCCTGGCGTTTCGCGGTCCAGCCCGCGACCTTTTTCAGCTGTTCACGCCCGATCGCGGCGTGAATGTTCGTCATGCGCAGGTTAAAGCCAATAACTTCGTTTTGGTACTGCTTTTCCATGCCCTGATTGCGGTACAGGCGGCATTTGCGGGCATGCTCGGGGGTTTCAGAGGTAATCATCCCGCCTTCACCGGAGGTCATATTCTTGGTCGGATACAGTGAGAACGCCCCGAAGGTCCCAAATGTTCCAACCGGCTGGCCGTCCCAAGTCGCCCCGTGAGCCTGGCAGGCGTCCTCGAAAATCATCAGGTTGTGTTCGCACGCAATCCGACCTAGCTCGGTCATATTTGCCGGGTGCCCATAGAGGTGGACCGGCAAAATCGCCCTAGTGTTCGGCGTGATGGCCGCCTCAACCGCAGCGGGATCGAGGCAGAAATGCGCCGCCTCAATGTCAGCAAACACCGGCTTTGCCCCGGTCAGCGCCACCGAATTCGCTGTGGCGGCAAAGGTAAAGGACGGCACGATGACTTCGTCGCCCGCCCCGATTCCCGCCGCCAGCAGCCCACACAGCAGGGCGGAAGTTCCGGCGTTGACCGCCACGGTCTCCCTCCCCGCCCCCAGCTGGGTGCCAAATTCCTGTTCAAACTCGGCCACTACACTACCCTGAGCCAACATTCCGGTGCGCAGGACCGCATCCACTGCTTCGCGTTCTTCCGCGCCGATAATCGGCTTGGCTGCGGGGATGAATTCTTTACTCATATTGTCTCCTTGATTGTGTATTCTCTAAAGCCTCAGACTTCGTCCAAAGTCAGCGTTCCGTCAGTTTCGGTATAGGTCTGTCCAGTCACGGGACACCGCCAGCACCCGGCTTTGCCTTCCACCGCTTCGAGGCGCACCCCGGCGCGTCCTACCCAGCCAATCTGGCGAGCCGGAACGCCCACCACCAGGGCGTAATCGGGAACGTCACGGCTGACCACCGCGCCGGAACCGACTGTCGCCCACTGCCCCACGGTAACCGGGGCGATGCACACTGCCCGAGCCCCGATGGCGCAGCCATGGCGCAACGTCACCCCCACGGCTTCCCAATCAGTTGCGGATTTCAAGGTGCCGTCCGGGTTGATGGCCCGCGGCCACTGGTCATTGGTCAAGACCGCGGCCGGACCGACGAACACGCCGTCTTCCAGCACCGCCGGTTCATAAACCAGGGCATAGTTTTGAATCTTGCAATTCGCGCCGACTTTCACGCCGGCATCGATGTAGGCTCCGCGTCCCACGATGCAGTTTTCTCCCAGCACCGCATCTTCGCGGACCTGGGCGTAATCCCAAATCGAGCAGTCGGCACCGATTGCAGCCGACGGCGCAATTTGGGCGGTTTCAACGATGCGACCCATAGCTGCCTTTCTGACCAAATCAAACTCCTCCATCTTATCCCAACGGAGCCTTGCGGAACCTGGTGGAAAGCGGGCGGTCCAAACAATATCCGAGTTCGGTGATCGAAATCTGCGATTAAAACGGGGTACGTGGCTATATAGACCAGTAACCCCGATCTAAACGCGAATTAGAATCGCTCCGCAACGGACACCCCCGATGCCGAGGACTCCTACCACGCAAATCTTCCCGGGCACAAAAAACGGGGGCTCGGGAATCGCTCCGAGCCCCCGCAGTTCAGGCCCTATTTGGCACGGGGTGTCGGGGTGGCACCGATGGATTGCAAGGTCACAAAGACCTGGTTAATTTGCTCCTGTGCCACCGCGCCGGGTCCACCCAGGGCCGTGGCCGTATGCGCCTGGAGACGCACAATTTCAGCGGCGATGCTCCCGTTCAAAGATTTCCCTCGGGCGTCGGGCAGTAGCAGAATCGGCCCGTCCGTCAGCACCCCACCAGCTACCGCGTCAACCGGGTTCTTTCCAGAAGCCAGGTAGACCTGCGCGGAGCCTTGCGGGAACTGATATTTACTGATTTCACGGGCAGTCTCGTAGCGGTCGGCCCCAGAGATACGTTCGGAGGCACGCCCGGCGGAGGCTTGGGACAAAATCCGATTCGAGACCGCGCCCGGTCCGCCCAAAGCCACCACTTTGGCCGGGTTTATGGCCGCAATCGTCTGGGTCACGACCGAGGGCAGCTTGCCGTTGGTGGGAACCAGAATGACCGGCCCAGCTGTCAACGAACCGGCCGCTAACGCGTCTATCCCTTGTGACATTTCCGCCAGGAACACGGCACTGGCCGGTCGCGTTCCCGCGGCGTGACGGGCAATGAGGGCAGAAGTCTCCACTCGGTCGCGGCCGCCGATACGCTCGGTAGCCACACCTCCCGCCGCGGCATTCAACGCCGCGTTACTCACCGCTCCGGGGCCACCCAAAGCAACCACCTTCGTAGCTTTCGCTTCTCGCACATAGTTCGCGACCGCCGCTTGTGCGTCCCGTTTAGCCGATACCAGCACAATCGGGCCATCCGTGAGCGACCCGCCGGCCAGCGCGTCAGCGGTATTGACCGCGTTGGCCAGGTAGACCGTGCGCGAGCCTTGCGGGAAAGCATGACGGGCAATCTCAATAGAGGTGCCCACACGGTCTGCACCAGCCAAAGCTAACGGAACGCCGGCATTAATCTGGTTTTGCTGGAGTTGGGCATAGTCGGGCACTTTAATCGGGTCGCTCGGTTGGGAAATGTATTCCGCGACCATTTGGCGCAACGTCGGCAGGAACGCATAAAAGGCGTTGCCGGGGCAGGCGGTGGCGCCGACGTCACGGTGTCCCGAGATGACCGGCGCGGTAATAGTTCCTTTGCCCTTGTGGATTGTGGTCTGAAGTTCCAGGGGATCCAGGCCGGTGGGCTTCAGTTTGTAGGCAATAACGCGAGACACCGTGTCTACCGCCGCGTCCGAGGGACGGAAATCCGTGTAATTGCCCAGCACGGAAATCCCGAAAGTCCAAGAGTTTACGCCCGAAGCATGAGCACCGACAGTGTTGTAGTGCCAGAAATCGCCAGCACGCCCCTGCCAAGCGCGTCCGAAGTTATCCACCAGCACGTTGTAGCCGATGTCTCCCCACTTCAGACTGATGGCGTGGTAACGGTAGATGGAACGCAGGATGCTGGGAACCGCTTCGGGGCTGTAGTCGTTGGCGGTGGCTGTATGGTGTACGACCGCTCCCGTCACCTCGCCGCGGTAGGCTCGCCAGCTCCGCCAAGATTCGTTAGCGCCCCAGTCTGCCCGCGTGTACAAGGTGGAGGGCTGGCCGGTAGCAGGCACTTTCGTCCATTCGTTTTCTACGTTCGAGGGAGGAATGACTTTGTTGCCGGCGTCATCCTGATTGTCCTTGGTAGCGTTCGGGTCGCCGCCGTCCGGTCCGCTAGCTTGGCCCGGAGTGACGAGGGTAGGTGTTTTCGCAGAAACGAAGGCATGAGTGTGTCCCTGATCGTTCAGGGCGTAGTTTTGGTCGGCTTGACGCGTACCGGGGTCGATGACCTCAACTTTGGGTTGGAACCCCACCGCTGATTTGGGCAACACCACAGCCACTTCAGCTTTGGCCGCATTGGACACAATCCACGGCTCGCTGGCCGCGATGGAACCGTCCCGGCTGGACTCGAAGTCGTCGCCAATAGTTTGCCAGGTTGACCAAGCACCACCCTGCAGGTAACGACCCAGTAGCGCCAAAGGTTGGGGTCCGTCCGCCGGCCACTGCACCGCCACCAACGACACTGCGGACTTCAGGTCTACGCGCGATATCTGCTGCTTTGTGCCGGTGCTCGGGTTCGACTCGACGTGTCGAGACTGGGTCACCAGACCGCCGCGGCCCAAATGGGGCACCTCTCCGCGCAGGGAGGCCTGGAATTGCGCAACATGGTCACCGAGTTCTGACCTGCTTAAACCGGGCAGGGAGGACACGGCTGAAAAATTTGTACTGTAAGTCTCGCTCGGCGCCGTGTCTCCCCCGGAGGTCGGGGCCGCGAGAGCTGGACTGGCCAAAAGACACAGGGCGGACAGCGCCCCCAAGATGACGTACTTAGGCATTACTAACTCCAATCAACACTGCACAATAGCTTTCCCGATTTTTTGACCTGTGTCCAGATCAAGTTTCGGAAACGACTCAATTATTATGTGTTTTGATAGCTTTTGATGCTTAATTTTCACATCAGTAACAATAGTAACACATTCTACTGGCATGTCCCGCACATTTTTCGCCTCGCTCTAAATCTGCTTTCACGCAACCCGCCCACCCATGACACAATAGGGTCGTGAGTGAAAACGGGAAAACTAGCGCCCTCGCCGGGTCTGATAACGCCGCCCGGCGCGCCGGCCAGGAAGTCGCCTTGGTCATCCCTATCTATAACGAAGGCCCCGTTATCACCGAAGTTCTCCAGGAAGCCAAAAAAACTTTCCCCCACCTCATCTGCGTTGACGACGGTTCCAGCGACGACTCAGCCGTCCTAGCTCGTGAGGCCGGAGCCACCGTCCTGACTCACGCCATCAACCTGGGACAAGGCGCCGCCCTGCAAACCGGCATCACCTACTTCCTGCAAGCTACCGACCTGCCCTACGCGGCGACTTTTGACGCCGATGGCCAACACCAAACCGATGACGTCGTCTCCATGTGGAACCGCGCTAAAACAGACCAGCTCGACATCATCTTTGGTTCCCGATTTTTGTCCGAGAAACAAGAGATGGGAACCGCCAAACGCATTGTGCTGAAAACCGCGGCTTGGGCGACCGCCCGCACCACCCATATGTTGCTGACTGACGCTCACAACGGACTGCGTCTGCTGTCGCGCCGGGCAGCGGGCACGTTGAATCTAAAGCAAAACCGCATGGCTCACGCTTCGGAAATCGTGGCGCAACTGGGCAAAAGCGGGTTACCTTGGGCGGAAATGCCGGTCCATATCCGCTACACCGACTATTCCAAAGCCAAGGGACAATCCCTGTGGAACTCGATAAACATCGTCATGGATTTAGTGATGGGGGTGCGCTGACATGGGTGTTTTCACAAGTGTAGCCGGGCTGGTTCCCGCTTCGGTTCCGACTTTGCTGGCGTGGGTAGCGGCCGGCCAGTGGGGTATCAAGATTGTCCTGTTAATTGTGGTCGCGGTGGGGCTGGTTTATGTGTCCCGCCTGCAAGGAGCCCGCGACCTGGCTTTGCGGCGCATTCTGGCGCTGCTGTTCGCGGTTTTGGCGGCCGTGGCGATTATCTATCCGCCCGTCATTTCCGCGGTAGCGGCATTCCTCGGTGTGGGACGCGGCACCGATTTATTGCTGTATATGCTGGTCATAGTGGTGTTGGCGACCTGGCTGGTGCAGTGGCGTTACAACATCGCCGTACAGACGCGCCTGACCGAGCTGACTCGGGCGCTGGCCCTGTCCGAGGCGCGGCGCACCGACCCTAACGACGAGCCAAAACCCGATACCGCAGCCGCAGACCCCAGCTAATCAACGTCAGCAGCGGCAAGGTATACGGCTGGTTCACATAGAGTCGGTCCAGGAAAATCCGCGCCGAATCGTGGTGAGCCTGCAAGACCCGCAAGTTTCGTTTCTGACCCGCCCCCAAGGTCTTGTTACCGGTCGTAGCCCCCTGTTCGTGTATCGCCACGGCGCTGCCCACGAACAGCGCCCCGCGCCCCAGGAAACGCCGCGCCCGCCAAGCCAAGTCCACGTCCTCAAAGTACATAAAGTATGCCGGGTCAAAACCGCCCAGCTGTTCCCAATCTGAGCGGCGAATCAGGATGCAAGCCCCGCTGACCCAGTCCACCTCGACTGCGTCAGTCCCCCGCCAAGCCGACCCCCAATACCGGCGAGTCCACGGGTTTCCCGGCCACACTCGCCCCAGCAGCGCGTGGCCGATCCCGATGGAAATATAGGGAAAAGACCGGCCTGTGGGGTAACGTGTACCGGTTTCGTCCACCAGGGCCGGGCCGATTATCGCCGCCATGGGATGAGCCTCGGCGGCAGCAATCAGGGTGTCCACAGCACCGGGGGTCAGGCGCAAATCCGGGTTAGCGAATAATAGCCACGGCTCACTGCCCCCGAAATCGGAACCAAAATTGTTGCCCGCCCCGAATCCTGGATTGTCCGGCAAGGATCGGTATTCTGCCCCGAATTCTTGGCAGAGAGCCGCCACCGCGGTATCACAGTTCTCTGAGTTGTCCACCACCACGGTGTGAATTGCCTGGCGGGAGGCCTCGGGAAGGCTCTGAAGCAGTCCGCGTATTCCCTCCCCGCAGTGATAAGCGACCGTCACCACGCGAATGGCCGGGCGGGCGACACCGGGCATCGGGGCCGGACTGGTGGGTGCTGCGGACGAATTCGACACGAACTTTCCCCTCCCTACCGCACAAAATCTAGGAAAATCATCGGCCCAAGCACAACCGTGCCAGGAAATACCCGACGCTTAAGTCTACAATGGCCTGGTGTCATCAAAGCACCACCCTGTTGCTTCCCACGCCGCCGCTCTAACTCGCCCGCGGCGAGGACTACGCATTTTTAGCCTTGTGGTACTGTTCTTGGCGATTTTCAGCCTGAGCTTCGCGGGTCTGGTCAATGCCGATATTTCCTCGTGGACCAAGAAAGTGAATGTGAACGCTTTCCTAGAGGACGATCGCCAAGAGAAAGACCTCCCGGAGGACAGCTTCGCGAACCGAGACTTGAACGTGCTGGTCATCGGGTCAGACTACCGGGCGCAAAAGGAATACGACGAGATGGGCCGGCGGATTACCGGGATGCGTTCGGATACGACCCTGGTGGCGCATATCAGCGCAGACCGCACCCGCGTGGAGGTCATGTCTATCCCGCGCGACCTGATGGTGAAGCGCCCGGCTTGCCTTCGCGCTGACGGAAAAACCGAGCCCGCCAGTCAAGGTCTGGTCCAGTTCAACTCCGTTTTTGCCCTGCTGGGACAGGACGAGGACGTGGCTGCGGCTACGGCCTGCACCTTAAAAACTGTGGAGCAACTGACCGGGATTTTCCTTGACGAATTTGTGGTCGTGAACTTTGACGGTTTCCAAGACATGGTGGCGGCCCTGGGCGGGGTGCCGATTTGCCTGGAAGAAAAGATGAAGGACAGCAAGGGCACCATTGACCTTCCAGCCGGGTGCCAAACGTTGAATTCCCAACAGGCTCTCGGTTTCGCCCGCGCCCGCTACGGGGTGGGCGACGGCTCGGACATTTCCCGGATTGGCCGCCAACAGCAACTCATAGGCGCCATGATGAAGGAAGCCAAGAGCCGCAATATGCTCACCGATTTGCCGACCCTATACGCCTTCATGAAAGCGGGAATGAGGTCCCTAACCACCTCGCAAAGTTTTGGCAATGCTCAAAATCTGGGCGGTTTGGCGCTGTCCCTATCGAAAGTCAAACCCGACAATATCCGCTTTTACACCCTGCCTTTCGGGGAATACACTCCCGACCGGGCGCGCGTGGCAGTAGCGGATAATGCCGTGGAAATGTTCGATGCCTTACGTTTAGACAAGCCGGTTCCCTCCATTTTCCCCTACCAGGACATGAACGGGAACCTCCACGAGCCCAGTGAGCAAGCCTCCTCACTTTCGCCCGATTCCGCCAGTTCCGGCGGGTCTGTCCCTTCACAAGGGAGTAACACCGGTCGCACTGAAGGGTCGCCTTCCCGGGGGACGAGCGGGACGAGCGGCGCAAATTCCGCCCACCTTGGGCAAACCGGGGGAACAACGAATAGCAACTCTGTCGGCAACGCCGCGAGCAGCCCGGAACCCCCGGCACACAACCCCGGCACCGCGGGCCATCCGAACTCGGCAAACACCAGCGAAACGGAAGGAAATTCTGCCAATAACGCCCCATCCGGAGAAACGTCCGGGGGCAGCGGCACTTGGCAGGACACCCAGCAATGACTTTGCCGCCGTCATTTCCACCCGAGAGTTCCCCGCGTAACCCGAACCCCGGAAGTTCTTCCACTGCTCGACCGGAGTCCCCTGCGCCAACTTTCCCCAGCCACGAAACCTCACGGGGACGTCCGGATTCTCGCAACGCCGTGGTAGTGGGCGGCTCCTCCACCCCTAATTCGCACCGGCAAGGGCTGAGCTATAAAGATTTGGCACTACCAGCCGCTTATGCCCCCGGTTCAGCAGCAAATTACCACCCTGACACCCCCGGTAGTCCCAACTCGCCCAGCACACCCCCGGTGCGGGCGGCTAGCCCGAGACCTGCACCCGACCTGGTAACCAGCCCCGAATCGGTACTGCCCGCCAGCCAACCCCGTACCGGAACCACCCGGACTCGCAGCTGGCCAAAACGAATCTTTCTCACCATTTTCACCTTATTTTTAGCGTTGATTCTGGCCATAGTGTTTTGGGGACTGTTCCTGATACACCGAGTGGACACGAACCTGGGACGTACCGATGCATTGAGCGGGGCAGCCGACACCCCCGGCACGACCTGGCTCATCGCCGGTTCGGATTCCCGAGAAGGCACCGCCGAAGCGAACAGCGGGGTACAGGGCCAGCGCTCCGACACGATTCTTCTGCTGCACCGGGCCACCAACGGCACTGCCACACTGGTTTCCCTGCCTCGCGACACCTATGTCGAGATTCCCGGCCACGGCCACAACAAACTCAACGCCGCGTTTTCCGAAGGAGGACCACAACTGCTGGTTTCCACCGTCGAGGGCTTGACCGGGCTCAGCGTGGATCACTACGCCCAGCTGGGTTTCAACGGCGTAGCCCAGGTCGTTGACGGGGTCGGCGGAATCAACCTCTGCTGGGATCAGACGTTTTCCGACCGGATGACAGGGCTAAACTGGCAAGCCGGTTGCCATGATGTAGACGGGCCGACCGCCCTGCTGTTTGCACGGATGCGCTATTCCGACCCGCTGGGCGACATAGGGCGCACCCAACGCCAACGCCTAGTCATCAGCTCCACTCTGAAAAAGGCGCTGAGCCCGGAAGTGCTAGTTAATCCCGCCCGACAAGTGGCCCTAGCTGACGCGGGCGCGGCTGCTCTGACGGTTGACCGTTCCACCGGGACCCTTGACATTGGCCGGATGGCACTGGCACTGCGGAAGGCCGGGAACACCGGGCTGCAAGGGGTGCCGCCTATCGCGTCGCTCGGTTACAACCCCGGCGGCGGGGTGGGCTCGACGGTGAAGCTGGACGAGAGCCGCACCCCCGCTTTCTGGGAAGGGCTGCGTAACGGGACTCTTACCCCTGCCGACCTGACCCCGCAGTTCTAGGTTTTTGCACAAGTGTTTCACTGAGTTCCCGCCATTCGCAAAGACACCCGCCTGGGCGGGGCGTCGCTCATTTGGATAGCGAGCCGGGCGGGGCGTCGCCCGCGGAGGTCTCGCGCGACTTGGGGGGTCTCAGACCCCCCTCGGAAAATGCTTGCAGAGCATAGCATTTTCCTCACCCCCTAGCGTCGCCTGCGAGTACCTCCGCCTTCGCTCTCCCCGCCCATACCAAGACGCGAGCGACATCTCGCCTACCCCAACCACAACCCTTGTGACGCCCAACCGGATTACGGCTCGAGCTGCACCCGGCCGAACGCGAGGACGAATGCTCCAATCCCCGCCCCGGGCTGGGAACCCACGGGGTAGAATGGCGCTATGAGCGAAGCTGAGAATACGCCCCTGGTGGGCTTGGTGATGGGTTCGGATTCCGATTGGGCGACAATGTCGGCCGCCGCGGAGGTGCTGCGCGACTTTGGGATTCCCTTCGAGGCTCGGGTCGTGTCCGCCCACCGGATGCCTATCGACATGCTGGAGTACGGGACTTCGGCGGAAAAGCGCGGTTTGCGGGTGATCATTGCCGGCGCGGGCGGAGCGGCACACCTGCCGGGGATGCTGGCGGCAGCTACTGTCCTGCCGGTCATCGGCGTGCCAGTTCCGTTGAAACACCTGGAAGGCATGGACTCCCTGCTGTCTATCGTGCAAATGCCCTCCGGGGTGCCGGTTGCTACCGTTTCTATCGGAAACGCGAAGAACGCCGCCCTGCTGGCTGCCCGTATCTTGGGCGCCGGTGAAGGACCATTAGCGGAACAGATGCGCGAACGGATGTTGCAATATCAAGCCCTGCTGCGCCAGGTAGCCATCGACAAAGGCGAAGCTCTGAAAAACGTGATGGACACAGAGGAGAACTGAGTTGACCACCTATCATCCGCCCGTAGTGGCGTGTATCGGCGCTGGTCAACTGGCCCGAATGTTGGCTACTGAAGCCGGCGAACTGGGCTTTTGCCTGCGAGTTTTAGCTGACTCCCCCTCGGATCCGGCCGCTTTTGTGTGTCCGGAAACTGTGGTGGGTTCCCCTGACGACCCCGAAGCGTTGCGCGAGCTGTTGGACGGGGCTGACGTGGTGACTTTTGAACACGAGTTGATTCCGGACGCCGTTTTCGATGCTGCCGCCGCAGCCGGTGTCCCCGCCCGGCCCTCCCAATCCGCCCTGCTCTATGCGAAAGATAAACTGGCGATGCGCCAGCGTTTGGGTGAGTTGGGACTACCCATGCCCGCTTGGGCCAATGGGGCGGATTTGGATGCGGTCAAGGACGTGGGTCGGCGCTGCGGTTGGCCACTTGTGGCAAAAATCAGCCACGGCGGATATGACGGGCGCGGAGTGCGTCTGGTATCCAGTTTGGACGAGTTCAAGACCTGGCGGGAAGCCTTGGATGAAGGCATCGAGTGCCTGGTCGAGCAGCGGGTTCCTTTCAGCAGCGAGCTGGCCGTGATGGCGGCGCGGCGCGCTTCGGGCGAACTGCGCACCTATATCCCCATGCAAACCTGGCAGGAACAGGGACAATGCGCGGCTGTTTTGGAGCCGGCCCCAATTCCTGAGGACATCATTGACCAGGCGGAGGACTTGGCGCGCCAAATTGGCGTGGAACTCGACATCACCGGGGTGTACGCGGTTGAAATGTTCCTGGTGAATACTCCCAATGGCAAATACCGCCTGTACATCAATGAGCTGGCCATGCGCCCGCACAACTCCGGACACTGGACCCAAGATGGCTGCGTGACTTCCCAGTTTGAACAGCATTTGCGGGCGGTACTGGACCTGCCGTTGGGCGACACTTCCCGCACCGCACCCTACACCGCGATGGCTAATGTCTTGGGCAGTAAGCTGGACGACCCGGCTCTGGCCGTGACCAGCGTGATGGAGAAATATCCCGAAGCCAAGATTCATCTGTATCGCAAGAGTAACCGCCCGAAGCGCAAACTTGGTCACGTCAACGTCTGTGGCACAGACCCCGACCTGGAGCTTTCCACCGCCCGCGCGGCCGCTAACCTGCTGATGGGCAAGTAAACTCCGCCCCGACCTGGTGACCCTAAATATCGTGGCGGCCCGGAATACCGAGCCGCCACAGTGAAA
>NZ_CFKZQR010000044.1:0-16459 GCF_985070215.1 Mobiluncus sp.
GGTGAGCCGCTCGGGGGGAAGAAGAGGATCGGCGGGCGGGGGGGGGGGGAGAGACCCCCCGCCCACGAAAAAGCCGCAAGGCATTTGCCGCTTCGGCTAAGGGGTGCGCAAGCCGCCGCGAAAACGGCGGGTTGCAAGCACCCGGACTAAACCAACAGAACCAAGAGTCAGCAACCCGCGCAGCGGGTTGCAAGCACCCAGACTCTCTAGCACCCTGACTACGGACAAGGTGCACGAACGACCGATTTCACTTCACTCGCACACGATTCTTTAAAACCCAAATCACTACCACCTGCATCTTTACAAATTAGGACGTCAACAATACACAAATCCCGCCCCCGAAATCGGTCGCTCATGCACGTACCTTTACAATCAACGCTCAAAATACCGAAAAACCCAAACCTTAGCGCTTGCCTGGATTACTACTCCGTCAAGTCGCCCGGTTTGGCGCCACGCACGCATTTGATTTTTGAGACAATGAAACCATGTCCAGCAGAGATCAAACAGTGGTTATCATCGGCGGCGGTCCTGGCGGCTACGAAGCAGCAGCTCAGGCTCGCGTTCACGGGGCTCGCACGATTCTCATTGAGGAACAGGGGCCCGGCGGTTCCGCGGTCCTCACCGATGTGATTCCTTCGAAAACATTGATTGCCTCCTCGGTGTGGATGGATAACGTGCGGCGCGCCGGAGAACTCAACATTGTGGAGGAAGGCAGTTCCTACACGGCTGATGTGCTGGGTATTTTTGACCGGGTGGGACGCATGGCGGGGACGCAAAGCGCCGAGATTACCCACCGTCTGAGCGAATCCGGCGTGGAGCTGATTCGCGGACGCGGTTCTATCTTGCCGGAAACCGCTGATAATGGGCGGAGAATCGTGACGGTAGGCGAACGTCGCTTCGAAGCCGACGCGGTCATTGTTTCTACCGGGGCGCGCCCGCGGAAACTTCCCAAAGCCATGCCGGACGGCAAACGTATCTTGACCTGGAAACAGATTTATTCTCTCAAGACCGTGCCGACGCACCTTATCGTGGTCGGTTCAGGCGTTACCGGTGCCGAGTTTGCCTCGGCGTTCAACTCGGTGGGCGTAAAAGTCACCTTGGTGAGTTCTCGCGATCACGTGCTGCCCAATGACGACCCGGATGCGGCGCGGCTCATTGAGGAAGTGTTCGCCAAGAACGGGGTCAATATTTGTGCCAACTCCCGCGCTGAAGCTGCCCGCGTGGTCGACGACGGGGTGGTCGTCACGTTGAGCGATGGCAGAGAGCTGGAAGGTTCTCACGTGTTGATGGCGGTCGGGGCGATTCCGAACACGGACCAGATGGGTCTGGAGGAAGCCGGCGTGGAGCTCGACGAGCGCGGCTTCGTTAAGATTGACCGTGTCTCACGCACGACCGCGAATCGTATCTATGCCGGCGGGGACTGCACCGGCGTGTTCTTGCTCGCTTCAGTGGCTTCTGCACAAGGGAGGATTGCGATTGCGCACGCTTTGGGCGATGCGGTGGAGCCGCTGAACCTGGATCAGGTGTCCTCCAATATTTTCACTAACCCCGAGATTGCGGCCGTGGGGGTGACCCAGAAACAGGTCGATTCCGGCGAGGTCGATTGTGTGAGCGTGACGCTCCCGATTGCCCGCAACGCTCGCGCCCGGATGCGCGGCATTGACGAGGGCTTCGTGAAACTGTTTGCCCGCCGGCGCACCCGGACTATCGCCGGGGCGGTCATTTGCCTGCAGTATGCCGGGGAGTTCATTTTTCCGCTGACCCTCGCGGTTAAGAACCGCCTGACAGTCGATCAGTTTGCCAATACTTTCACGATTTACCCCTCCATCTCCGGCACTATCACGGAAGCGGCCCGCTCCCTACACAAGATGGTGGAACTCCCCTAACTTCTGTACCGTTTAAACCCAGCGTAGACCGACCCGAAATGTGTGAGGATAGGAGCGTCCACCCGATACGTTAACCAACGAAAGGACGCGCAATGCTGCACGAGATTACTTTCCCCTCTTTCAACGAACGAGACACTGTTTACGGCTGGATTTACGTTCCGGCGGCGAAGCCGAAAGGTATCGTCCAACTCGTTCACGGTTTCGGCGAGCATTCACGCCGGTATCTGCACCTCATCGTCAATCTGCTGGAGGCAGGCTACATCGTGGCTGCTGACGACCACGTTGGTCACGGGAAAACCGCTGTAGAGAACGACCGTTGGGGCGACTGGGGCGACAAGGGCCCTCACACGATGATGGAGGACGAACACCGCCTATCCGTGCTTGTGAAAGAAAAATACCCGGACCTGCCCCTGTTCTTTTTCGGCCACTCGATGGGGTCGATGATTGGACGAGACTACATGGTGAAATACGGCGACGAGCTCGCGGGAATTACCCTGTGTGGAGTGACGGGGCGCTTCCCCGAGACAGACGCGGTGATAGCGCGGCTGCAAGAGCTGGTGGCGGCCGGCGAGGGCGAAAGCAGCAACCCCGAGATTGTCCAGCAGTTCTTCGGCTTTTCATTTGCCCGCATTCCCGAGGGTGTAAAGATTGGCAACGAGTGGATTTGTGAGGATCCTTACGTGCAAAAGGACCATGCCGAGGATCCTTTTGATGCTTTCACCAAGCCGACATCAAACCGTTCCATGCTCGATTTTGCCCAGATGCTGAAACAGGTCGAAGGCCCCCAGTGGGCCGAGTCAGTCCCCAAGAATCTGCCGGTTTACCTGATAGCCGGTTCTGAAGATCCCATTGGCATGTTCGGCACCGGGTTCATGGAGGTCGTGAACTGGCTGGAGGATACGGGACACCAGACCCAGGCGCAGCTCTATTTCGGATATCGCCACGAAATCCACAACTACACGGACATCAAAGACGAAGTGGCCTGGGGCATCATCGACTTCTTCGACGATATTGTTGCAGCCTGACGCCCCGGAGCGCTTGGGGACGTTCACCGGATTGAACTCTGGCCGCGCAGTATTTGCTGGAGAGCAGTTTGCGAGACCAGAGTTCTCCGGCGTTCAGATATGAATCGGTTTCACTTAGCACCATCAATCACGATGGTGGGGTTGTCCCGTGTGATTATTTCTTTACAAAAGATATCGGCTTTGAGGTAGTTAGACATCAATTCCGAAAGCTCATCGATTGCGGATTGCAAATCCTGGGCGCGCAGAGGATCTACGCATTCAATAATCAAGAAAGCTTTGTTTGAATCGTCCCTTAGAGCAGTGCGGATGCCATCGCGCCAGTTCCAGCAGCGACAAATCGCTCCCGCATCATCGCGGTAGCACAATTCCCCCTCTAAGGTTGGCGATTCCTCCTCTTCTCCCAGGGCGGTGAAAGCGTCTGAACCTTGAGTGATGCCGAGACGAATGTTTCCATCCATAGCGTCGATATCCTCTCCCCCCACTGGAAGTGCATATTTCAGAGAAATAATGTTGTAAATGTCTACTGTCGGGTTAATTGAGCCAACAGGGTTTCCCTTTAATACACGTTTCAACAAATTCTCAATTGAGCAGCGGGCGCCTTTCTTAGTTTTGAACTTCTGGAATGCTTCGCGCCACACAGCCACCACTTCATTCTGGGAGATAGTGTCTGAGGTGAGGTGTTTTTGGGCAGTACGGTTCGCCTCGGCAAGGAGCTGCTGAATAGTTGTCACGTCCTCTTCTGGCACTTCCTCGACTTGGCGCATATTCTGAGCCACAACAATGCCTATCCGTGCCTCAGGGAACAATTCCCAAAACGAATCTTCAGTGACAAACTGCTTCATGACATGCCTCATTTCTTCTCGATTTCTTGCCATCCGCATCCAATTATGCTCCATTATCCCCTCTCTGGATTACCTAGGCAGCATCGCACTACTTGGAAGAGTTCCGGGCTACATCACTAAATACTGCATGAAAGCCACACCTGTGAGCGTAGGTTGAGCAACAGCCATATAAAATATATTTCCAGATTCAGATAGGGTCGTTCACCCCCGAACGGCCCTATCTGACCGTTAAGCCCACTCGCCAGGCCCTTGTGACGTCCTCTCCCCACCGTTCACTGATGAGGTCGCACGATGCAACTAATCCCCAACCGTACAGCTGAGAGCCTTTTCCCGGGCGAAGACTCGTTGCGAGCATCTCTCAAGCACCGGGGATTCTCGCGGCGCGATTAGCCGCCAGCACCCCATTGGTGCGGGTCAGAGTCAGATGCGCCGTGCCTTTAGTGGGAAGCTACGAATCACTGGTGGGGACATTTTGAGAACTGTGATGCTTCTTTGAGGTTAACCGGTGTATCACCCTGGCCACCATCAACGGATGACGAGCCTGCACCTTCGCAATCAACATGAGCATCCATTTAGGAAATGACAACGTAATTCTCCTTCTCGGCTACTTCAGCAATGATTTCCTGGACTTCCCAATCCACCCGTGAAGCATCGTCTTTCACCAGCCCCAACCTGGTTGGACGCTGCAAAATATCCGCAGCATTCATAGCCCCCTCGTGAGTCAACGCAAAAGCCACCTCAGCGCGGGTCACATCGGCGCCATACAAGTATTCCAAAAGTCGGGCGATTTCCGCCTGAGCCACCACGGAGAACGCCCCATCCCGGGAACGAATCAGGGCGTGCTTGCGCGAAATATCTACAGTTGAGCCTCCCTCACCACTATCAATAAGGAGTCTTAGTCCGGTGAAAGTTCCGATTACATCGTCGCGGCTGAGGGACTGTTCGAGGGCGAAGTAGATGTTGTGTAGCAGGAAATCAATATCTTCTTCGGGAGTTTCGGGCACGTCAGGAATCAGACCGGGATTATCCTAATCTGTCAACCCCAGGTACACCCGATGGTGCGGTGCCGGCAGAATGAACAGGTAACGCGAGATTGACCCCGACAGCGGCACCGTGAGGGAACCTCGCGGATTCCCCAGGCACTCGGCATAGGTTACTCTGAGCATTCGCGACATTACACGCCGAAAATAGGGTATTTACACTTGAAATAACCAGCTGTAAAATATTATCAGCGCGCGCCAGAAGGGATGTTTAAAATGTTTAACTTTTCACGACACCTACTAACCCTTGCCACGGCGTTTATCGTGAGTTGTTCCCTTGACACACCCAGCGGCATTAGCAGACAGCTTTGAGAATGAGATGAGTCGCGTTACCGCATAAAAAGTGAAAACTCTAACCTATACTAAAAACTCCATAGTTTTGCTAAACATCAACGGAAAATACGAGGAGTCATAAACGTGAGCGAAATATTTATTGGATCCAAGAATCCTTCAATATACAGCCAGCATATTTCTCACTCCAGAATCGATTCTACATTAGAGTCGAATCTAAGCAATTCTCGTTTGCGGGCTATTCTGGGCGACGTTATAGACATTAACAGCGAAGCGCACTTTATCGCGGACGCTTTTAGTAATTTATCTAAAATTGATACTATTCTTCACCGTTCAAAGGACTCACTAACTGAACTTGTTACAGATTACAATCATCGCCGGGATTTAATACTTAAAGCCTGCTCAGCCAATGAGACATATAAAGCTAACGAACATAAATTGTTAGAAGCTCTCGACTCTGAATTTAGGGAACGCATTTCTAGCTACGCCGACGATTGTGTCGGTCTCATCAACAACGTCGCCACCAAGGCAGCATCTAGTGACGCCAGCTTGGTGGCTATGGATTGGATTTCCGGATATAAAGGTAGCGAAGGACTATTTCTGCGCGATTCAGAGGCTCACGGCATCAAAACCGATATCATCAGCTTCTTTACTCAGGCTCTCAGCGATTCAAAAGGGAACATCCCCACTGAAAACGACCAACGCTCTGATTATCATGGTCAATATCTCACTGCTGCAGACTTAACCGGATCGTCTTTTTTTCACAAGCTAGAAGTGTTCGCCCGCACAGTTTCATCCAAACAAATGCAGCAAGATAATCTCAGGATTAACGAAGCAAACGAACGTAAGAATCGTCCTCACAATGATGTACTTGCCGCTAAATATGCCTCATCCGATTGGCGCTGGGCTACACGCTTGGATATTAAAGTTTGGCAACACGATTACCAAATTGCCGCAGCACGCCTCGAAGATACCTCTCACTTAGACGGTTTTTCCGACGCATTAAAACGTATTTTAGGCCGTTTTGACGCCTCTGCCAGTGTATATAACAAATATACTGGTCTTGATCCCGAAGAAGGTCCTAGCCTCGGTCTACAAATCGAAGATGCAGCGAACACCTTGGGTAAAACTACCCTCAAGCACGGAGCAGACACCTTTACAAAATACGTATCTCGTATCGATACAATTGCAAAATCATTGTCTTCAAATCAAAAAGCTCTGTTGGGTGTAATGTATGCAGATGCAGAGTCTATCGGTAACGATAAAGCATTTCTCAAAGTAGATGCTTTTGCTAAAGCATTAGCGACTCATAACTTCCACGGCTTTAAACTTGGCAATATAGGAACCGTCAAAGGAGTACATTTACTTAACCAACTCCGCTGGTATCTCGATGATGAATCTAGCACCGGCATTTCTCGGCTTAACTTCTCCAATTCACTCACGCTTAATGAACAGATGGCTCTAATTACCAACAAATATTTACCTTGGATGGTTCAGTCTGAACCCACAAAAATGAAACTTGTTGACTCCGCACTACGGAAACTCCATAACCATTAGAGGAACCTATTAGGTACACCCACGCCCACCGGCATACCGCGTCGTAGCGAGCATCATCAATCATTGATTGGCTGAGGACTGCCATTTTGATCATCTTCCTTCCTTGTATTAGGGCTGGTAGCGCCATTTATGTCTCACTTTTTGAAACAGCTATCCGGTATGTGGACAAAATGGCTATAGTCGGAGCATGACTACTCAAACTAATACTCGAACTGATAACCATTCATCAGCGCCTAAAGCGCTTACCCCCGAAGATCGCAGCGCCCTGTGGGCTGTGACGATCTTCCCAGTTCTGATTATTGCGGCCGCCCTGTGGGGATTCTTTTCCCCCGCTACGGCTGGGACGCTCACTCCGCACGTCGCGATTCTTTTGGGTGTCATTATGTTCGGCATGGGTCTGACCCTAACGTTGCCGGATTTTCGTCTGGTATTCACAAGGCCGTGGCCCATCTTGCTGGGTGTTGTCGCCCAATACGTCATCATGCCTGCGCTAGCGGTATTAATCGTTAACGTTTTACGCCTCCCGGATGCCGTAGCTGTAGGCGTTATTCTGGTCGGATGCGCCCCCGGTGGCACCTCGTCGAACGTGATTTCTTACCTCGCGAAAGCTGACGTAGCTCTTTCCGTCACCATGACCGCGATTTCTACGCTGCTCGCTCCCGTGATGACCCCGCTGCTGACGCAGTGGCTGGCTGGTAAATATATGCCGTTGGATGCCGGGGCGATGGCGGTGAGCATCGTGAAGATGGTGCTGGTTCCCGTTGTGGCTGGCTTAGTGCTACGACTGGCTTTCCCCAAATTCATCAACCGGATTCTTCCGGCCCTTCCTTGGGTTTCTACCCTGGGTATTTCCGGGGTGGTAGCCGGGGTAGTCAGCGCTTCCGTAGATGCCATCAAGGCAGCAGGTCTGATGGTTTTGGTCGCGGTTATACTGCACAATATCCTGGGTTACGGCGTGGGGTACGGCTTCTCGAAACTGCTGCGGGCAGATAACCGAGTGTCGCGCACGGTCTCGATTGAAGTCGGTATGCAAAACTCTGGCATGGCGGCCACCCTGGCTAAGACACACTTTGCCATGACCCCCGAAACCGCACTGCCCGGCGCCATCTTCTCCATCTGGCACAACCTGTCCGGGGCGTTGCTCTCGGTCATCTACCGTCGCATGGCTGAACGCGAAGCCGCCCGCCAAGCTGCGAGCCAAACCCCGGAGAACACCGCAACGGCCACGGCAAACCCGATGCCGGGCGCTACTGCAGAAAACACCACCACCCCGGCATTGGTGGGCTAAATCCCTTTTGAAAATCCCCTAAAGGCGACAAAGACGGGCAGGCTGGCGAAAAAAACAGCCTGCCCGTCTATCTCATCCCACTCACGAAATACTACGGGTTTGCATTAATTTGCACTCCTTGAGCATCGCCTCTCTTTGATGCCGCGAATCTTCTTGACAATCACTCCGCGTGCTCGCCGCAGTCGTGTACATATTGAGGAAAATATGAGGTTGGTAGACGATGACTATTTGTCCCAATCAAAGACTGAACTTTTGTGATGCCTTGCCTACAACAATGAGAAGTCAAGTCCACGAGCATGTATAAAGAGCTTCCAGCCCCGACCTTTTCAAATGCAAATTATACTTTTCATTTATGCATAAAAAAGCTAACATGTAAAGTATGATTAGCAATTCCACACTACTGCATTCGTATTCTCGCGATTTGGCACGCCCTCGATACCTTGACCTGCTGCGACGCTACCGTGATACCGAATCGGTAAAGGTACTCTCTGGAGTGCGTCGCTGCGGGAAGTCGACTCTGTTGCGATTGTGGAAACAGGAACTGCTGGATTCTGGAGTACCGGAAAATCACATTTACCTGCGGCGTTTTGATGATTTTTCCCTGCCGCTTGACCTTAATGCACAATGGCTGCAAGCAGATTTACAGCAAGCCTTCGATGCCGCCGACCCCAACAAGCCCTTCTACGTGCTACTAGATGAAGTCCAAGATGTTACTGGTTGGGAAAAAATCGTCCGTGGATTGCATACCCGTCCCGGAGTGGACGTGTATCTCACCGGCTCCAACGCCTATGTTTTGAGCGGTGATTTAGCAACTCGACTCAGTGGACGCTATGTAATCCTTGAGATTTACCCCCTGTCTTTCCAGGAATATCTAGATTTCGTAACCACCAGCCAGGAAACCGCCCGCAGTGAAGAAGCCCTGTTTGCCGATTACCTGCGCTTTGGAGGCATGCCAGGACTGTTCCAACTTCCCGGATTAGACACGGAAACCGTGACTAGAGAGCTCACAACCATCTTTGATTCCGTAATCCTGCGCGACGTGGCAGCCCGACTCCAGGTACGTGAATTAAACGTCTTAGAAAAGTTGGTCCGCTATGTGTTTTCCACTTCCGGGTCCCTGTTCTCCACTCGTTCCATCGTGAACACTCTGAAAAGCTCGGGCTATCGCGTATCTGGAGTTACCCTCGACTCCTATCTTGATGCCCTATCCCGAGCGCTGTTGATATATCCGGTCGAACAGATGGGGCTGCGCGGCAAAGAAATTCTGCGACCATTACGCAAGTTCTATCCCGTCGACACGGGATTACGGAACCTGACCACCGGTTTCGCTCCGACTGATGTCGGCTACCAGTTAGAAAACCTGGTTTACCTAGAGCTGCGCCGTCGTGGCTTCACTGTCAGTGTGGGTGCGCTGCCTAAAGGGGAAGTGGACTTCGTGGCGGAAAAGAATGGCGAACGCGTTTATTTCCAAGTCGCCGATGACGTTAGCAACAAAAAAGTCATGACCCGGGAGCTCACACCACTACAGGCCATCGAGGATGCTTTTCCCAAATTATTGCTGACCACGGATTATTTACATACTGGAATCCGCCCCGATGGTATACGAGTACTCCACATCATTGACTGGCTCACTGGCCGGGGAGAAACTGCATCACTGTAAAAAACTACATCCAATGGGTAAAAAGAATTGCAATCGATGAGTTTCATTATTTCCTGACGACCTCCGGTGGCGATGCGCAATAACACCTAGTTCACCGCAGTTTGGTTAGCCCCGACTACATGACTTTCGTTTTTTCAATCTCTTTGGTCATATCGTGAATCCGCCCGGCAATCGTATGCCGCAAAACCAACCCGAGCACCAGGTTCGGAATCAGGAACACCAGGATTATCACCAGGTTGTAAGCAAAATCACCCGCATAAATCCCGGCGATTGCCGAACGCATCAAGTTAATCGCATATGTGGCGGGCAGCCAGGGACTGATGTTTTGGAACCATTGCGGTAGCAGTTCCAGCGGATAGGCCCCACCAGCGGCAGAAATCTGTAACACCAGTAGCACCACCGCTACGGCTTTGCCCGCATTGGAAAGTGCCACTACAAGCGTGTAAACGATATTGGTAAAGACGGTGGAAATGACCCATCCCGCCAAAATCAGCAGGAAGGGGTGCGCCGGTTCAATCTCCACAAACACAATCAGCCCGACCATCAGCAATGTGGATTGAGCCATCCCAATTACCCAGAACATGAAGTAACGTCCCAGATACTCCTGAGCCCCGGTGAACACAGGCTTGTTTACTGCAGCTTTCATGGCTGATTCCGCAGCGTTCGTATCCGCCGCAGCGGCTGCATCAGAATGCTTCCGGGCTGCAATGTTGGCCAGGTAGCGTTGGCCCACATTCGGAGAAACGCCAGTACGCAGGAACACCCCCGCCAGGAGCGCCCCCACCCACAGGGCTATGACAGTGAATAGCGGAGCCATGCCTACCCCGAAAGTGGCGACTGGGAACACAGCATTGCGTTGTACTGCTACGGGGGAAGAAATCAGGCGGGCAAAGCCTTTGGGGTCAGCTCCCAACGTCATAGCGATTTGGTTCAAGTCCCCTTCCTCCCGGGTGGACGCAATCTGTTCACGAGCCTGGTCCAAGCGGTTGGCCCCGTCACGCATCCTTTGCGCGGTATCGGCCAGTGCCTTTTGGGAGCGGCGCGTACTCTCAATCATCCCACCCGCACTTTCCGACAGGTCGGCTTGTATCTCCTCCAAATATGAACGGAAAACTTTCACATCCTCTCCGGCAGAATCCAGGTTTTCACGCAGGCTTTCAATCTTTGGCTGCAAATTTTTCTCATAGTTGGACCGGGCCGTGTCAATAGCCCGTTGCGCGTCCGCTATGGCACGGTGGGCCGACTCCCTCAGGTCAGAATCGAGAGTTACCCCCCGGCGCAGGTCAGCTGCAATACTGCCCAGTCGTTCCGACAGGCTTTGTTGGCGAGCAATCGCCGCGTCCATATCGGCTAGGAATCGATCAGCGGTCGGATCCTTCCCCAGCAAATCCGCCCCGTCCGGGCCCAGTGACTGCTCGATCGCGTCCCGCGTCTTTTGGAAGCCACTGATTTGTTTATCCAACAAAGTCTGCAGCTGTTCGACTGCGGCAGCGCTGCTTTGGGTGGTGCTGTTGGCCGAATCCAGCAAGTTGTCCAATTGATTTTGCAGGTTGGAAATATTGTCCGCCGCTAGGCTCACAGCATCGTCGAGCCCGGAGGAAACGACCGCGAAGGGATCATCCGCCCCCCCGGTACTATTGTCCCCGGAATCCAATGTGGCGCCAACAGCCCCATCGAAAGAGTCCTGCACCCCCTCGGCCAGCTGTTCTGCCCCCGTGGCCAGCGGCACCGCCGAACCTACCAAGATAGACAGAGAACTAACTGTATTCGCCCCGGAATTCAGTTGTGCACAGAGGGCTTCGAGACGGTTGCTCAGCCGGTCCAAGGCAGCCTGAGTGTCGGCAGTGTCCAGGTAAGAGGACACGTCCTCGGCAATGCCCACAGCGACTTCAGCCAAGGTTCGCGAAAAAGTCGTGTTGATTTGTGCGGTGACACCCTGGGCGCCTTGCGAGGTGAGATTGGCTGACAGCGGGTTCTTCTTTTCGTTGGTGTACAGCGTGATATTCGCCGGGGCAGCCCCGCCGGCATAGAACGTGAACATGGATTGCGAAAAATCCGCCGGTAACACAATTGCCGCGTAGTACTTCCCCGAGCGCGTACCTTCCAAAGCCTGATCCTTGCTGGTCAGCACCCAATCAAACTGGTCATTCGCTGCCAGTTCCTTAAGCACCGTGTCCCCCACATTGACTTTGACGTTCAGGAATTTACTGTTGTAGCCCTCATCGGTGCTGGCCACGGCAATCTGCAACCGTCCTGAATTTGAGAAGGGGTCCCAGGTCGCCAGCACGTTGAACCAGGTGAAAAACAAGGGCACGGTAATCAACAGGACCATGAATATCCGGACCATGACGCTGCTGCGAATCTGGCGGAAGTCGTCACGCATGATAAAAAGTACTTTGTTCATCGTGTCGCCTCGCTGGTTGCAGAGGTGTCGGTTTCGCCCGTCGGCTTCTCGGCACTTTGGTCCGCGATGTCATCCCGGACTCGATTCTGGGGTTCGGTCGGGTTTTCATCGGCAGAGTGGTCCGCGGTCTCGTTCTGGGTTTCATCGGGGGTGTTCTCCGCGCTTTCCCGCCGGGGTTCATCCATTGTTCCGACAGTGTCCCCCTCCACAGATTCCACTGCGGCACTTTCTTCCACAGCGGCATCTTCCCGCACTGACGCGGTAATCAGGCGGCGTTCACTGCGGCTCCAGTAACGTCCGCTGTTCAGACTCTCCGACCGATTTGTGGTTTTTGTAGTATTCGCGCCTCTCTGGCGGGCTAGGCTCTCGAAAAGCTCATCTTCCGTCAGATGTGACAGCCTTTCGGCCCGTTCTATGGAGCTCTTTAGCGCGACCACGTCAACCAGCGCCCCAATAATGACCAGTCCCCAAATCGCTACTATACCCAAAAGCACCGGCTTGCTGGCGGAGGTGAGCCGGGAAATCATCCCCAGCACAACCAGTCCCAAAATCCCCACGATGCTCAGTCCATTAATCAAAGCGGGATAACGGGCATTGAACTTTTCCTGACGTCGACTGATACGGGTGGAGAATTCTTTCCGGTTACCCAGCAGCGCAATGATGTTACTCAACCTGTAACCGGGGCTTTGCAGCTGTACGTTTTCATTCACAACCAGTTCAGTGCGGGCCAAATCGTCATAGAACAACTGGGTGAAGTAACCCAAGCGACGCCTACCCACAAAGCCCAGCTGGAACACCGTGACGCTCATAATCAATAAAACCGCCATAACATGCCAGAATCGACCGTCATAGAACCCGCCGATAGTTTCTCGCACCGCATCGATGCCGTAAGAAAACGGGAGCATTGGGGAAAGCAGACGGAAAAATCCGGGCATGAGTTCAATCGGATAGATGCCTGAGGCTCCGGGAATCTGCAACACCACTAGCAAGATTGCCAGGGCTCGGCCTACGTGACTGAGCGCTGCCGCCAAGGCATAGATAATTGCCAAATAACACGGCCCAATCAGCATAGATGTAGCAATGAAAGCGGGAACATTGACCGCCTGAACTCCCATCAGCAAACTGCCCACACTGACAATCAATCCCTGCCCTACAGACAGCACACCGGAAAGCATGAATCGTCCCAGATAAGCCGAGCGCAAGCTCAACCAGCCAAAGCCTTCTTTATCGACTTCTACCCGGAAAATAATGACCAGTATAAGCGCGCCAATCCACAGGGAGAGATTGATAAACATGGCCGCCATTCCCGAACCATAAGAGTTAATGGGAAAGAACGTTTGTTGATCGAATTCCACCGGTGAGGTCAGGTAGCGTCCGATATTGGTCGGGTCCAAGCCAATGACTGTTTCCAAGGTTCCCGTCCGTAGCGCGGTGGCCAGAGTCGCCACATCGGTTTGTGCCCCGCGTGCCGTACTGGCCAGTCCGTTCAAGTTGCCCTGCACCTGGCCGAGCACGTTTTGCATGTCTGCAATCTGGACATCAACCCCGTGGGTCAGCGCCGAAATTTCCGTAAGGGAAATCCGCGCGGTACCCACCGCGGATTTGATGGCTCCCAGCTGAGCCGACAGCTGCGTCACCCGGGCGTTTAACGTGGATGCTGCCTGACTGGACTGTTCACGCAAACCGGTGGTAACTTGTTGCGCATCGGTCAGAGCCTGATTATAGGCATTCATCAGCGCCTTCAAATCTTCGCTGGTCTTTACCGCATCTGACCCGGTTTTCCCGATCTTAGCGAGCAGATTCTGCATGTCGTTCAGCCGGGTATTTAACTCTGCAGCGAGCTTTTGCGTCTGCGGGGATTCTTCCAAAACCTCAATCTGAGCACGCATTTTCACTATCGAAGCATTCGCCCGCTGAATGCCGGATTGCAGCTGCAAGTCCATTTCGGTGAGTTTACTCGTAGCATTCGACACAGCCGAACTCGCCGCCGCCGAGGACTCATTGAGCGCTTTTTGGGCGTTGATACTGGCTTCCCCCGCCACGGCCGCAAATTCGGAAGCATCGGAGACGACCGTTCCTAAAATGTCTTGGGCGTTACTCAAAGCCGCGGAAACATCAGCCAATGCCGGGTCAGCTGCAGCCAGCGCAGCCCGGACTTTTTTCATAGTCTCTAAGGAACCCGTCAGAGACGCACTGGCGGAATCCAAGGCGACTTGCGCATCAGCCAGGTCCCGGTTGATACCGCCCAAGGCGTCGACAGTGCTGCCCTGAGCACCAACAACGCTCGCGTCAATCTCTAACCCACCATCGCGCAAAGCCTGCGCAATGGCCTCGCCGACCTGGCCCCGGAAAGTGGACGTGATTTGAATATCGAGTTCATTTGCTCCGACATCGGTAATTTTTGGCGCAATAGCGCCTTTCTTTTCATTCACATAGTATTCGATGGTCGGCTGGTGACGTTGACCGCTAAAAATATCGACCAAATCTTTGCTAAAGGTCTTCGGGATGACAAAAGTCGCATAAACTTCCCCGGCTTTGATTTTGTGGTTGGCCGTGTCCTGATCCGTAAACTGCCAGCCGAGATCTTCATTCTCTGACAGCTGTTCGACTATGAGGTCGCCAATATTGAGCTGGCCAGTCAGTGCAGATGCCGCACCCGCATCGTTATTCACCACCGCTATGGGCAGGTTTTCCGTAGCCTTATAGGGGTTCCAAAAGGCCAAAATATTCAGCCACGTGTACAGGGCTGGGGTGACTAAGATGCCGAAGACGATAATCAGGGACCGCGGAACCGCAATAATCCGCCTCACGTCACGAGTGAATACCCGCCAGCTATCTTTCACCCCCCAATCATAACCGCGTGTTGAAAATCTGGCAGTTCACGCAATCTACCACGTGACTTTACAGCCCTAAGAACTCTTTGACCTTTGGGAGTTCACGTTGCATCTGTTCGTATCCGGCGGCAAAATTTTCTTCCAGTTTGGCGGGATCATCTTCGAAATTCGCAACCCCCATATGTTCGGGATAAAAGACGTAGGCCTTGCCCTCAGCCTCCAAGCGCTCCAGCTCCGCCCGGGTCCGGTTGTAATTCGCGGGACGGTCCACCAAGGCCTGGGCGGCCCGCGGATAGCGTGCCAGCAAAGACCGATAAGTCCAATCGGGCAGACGGTTTTCCTTCACGTAATCACGCGGTCGCGTCAGGATGACCAGGAACTTTTCGTAGCCATCGGCCTGCGCTACATCCAGAGGAATCCCGCCGCTAGGGCCTATGGCACCGTCCATGCAGGCCTCCCCGGCAATGTAAGTGACCGGGGTGGCGATCGGCATGGATCCCGAAGCCTTGCACACATGGGTCAGCTTTTGCTCCGTGTCCACCTGGTCTGCACAGAAATAGACATTTTCTCCACGCTCCGCGTTGTACACCCCAACACGCCACGCCGCTGGATTGGCCACAAACCGTTCATAATCCAGTTCCAGCATTGCCCCCGGCTCAGTCATGTCGTAGTACATGTGGTGGGTGTCAAAAAGCCCTTTGCCTTTGATGGCGGTCTTCCAGCCGCCAAAAGCAGGATCGGTAGTGACATCAATAAAGCAGCGCCGGGAGCGTTGAGGCAATCGGGCCAGATAGTTCACCAGGCAGGTTGCCCCCGCGGAGATTCCTGCCACGTAGTCCACATACACTTCCGCTTCCAACAGGGCGTTTACTGCTCCCCCGCTGTAACTGCCACGCATGGCCCCGCCTTCAAACAATAAAGCTGTGTCAAAGACGTTGTTTTCAAACCGTTGCATTCCAAGTCACCCCTAGTCCCATCGTAGGGCTTGACATGGTAATCCGCATCTGGAGAGTTGCTAGTTTACTCCCACTCGATAGTCCCCGGTGGCTTGGACGTGCAGTCCAGCACCACGCGGTTGATTTCGGGAACTTGGTTGGTAATCAGGTTAGAAATCCGCGCCACCAAATCCCAATCCAAACGCGACCAATCCGCAGTCATCGCGTCCTCGGAGGAAACCGGACGCAGCACAATGGGATGCCCATAGGTACGCCCATCACCCTGCACCCCCACCGAACGCACGTCGGCGAGCAACACCACGGGACACTGCCAAATCTCTGTGTCCAGCCCGGCCGCACTCAGCTCATTGCGTACAATCAAGTCCGCCGCCCGCAAGATTCGCAAGCGATCCTCGGTAACCTCTCCGATGATGCGGATAGCCAAGCCCGGACCGGGGAAAGGCTGGCGGTTCACGATGACGTCAGGCAACCCCAACTCGTGACCCAAAGCACGAACCTCGTCCTTGAACAGTTTGCGCAGCGGCTCGATGAGCTCAAACTTCAAATCTTCGGGCAATCCGCCCACATTGTGATGCGACTTGATATTAGCCGTGCCGCTGCCACCGCCCGATTCCACCACGTCAGGATACAAAGTGCCCTGGACCAGGAACTTTACTTCCCCGCCACTGGCGCCGAC